>JAIRLT010000174.1 GCA_031259225.1 Prevotellaceae bacterium | reverse complement strand
TGCCCGTCGAAGTCAATTACGAATTAAAAATTACGAAATACGAAAAAGTCGTAAAAACGGTCTTGCACGGCAGTCCCGATGACAAAACCGCCAAACCGGAAACGGCAATTGTTGACTTGCGAGAAAAGAAAATCGTTTTGCCGGCATATTCATTTACAGTATTAAGGGAAGAGAAATAAATAAAATATAACGAATTAAAATGTATCTATTTTATATACCGCATAATTTTGAAAGAAACAAAAATGGCTGAAAGCCATAAATATATCAGCACAGGGCGCTGTCCGGTCGTGTTCGAAAGACCGGGAGGAGGCTCTGCTACCTGCAAGCATACGCGCTCTATTTTTGCAAATTCATTGATGCTTACAAGGCAAAAAATATTCCCATTACGATGGCAATGTACCAAAACGAGGCATACAGCTACACGATTTATCCGGGGTGTGCATGGACGAGGGAATGAGCGCATGGGGATGGAAGCAAAACGCGCTTATCCGCGTCAATTCTAAGGAGAAGACGGCAACGTTCACACCGGAGTATTACGCGGTAAGGCATTATACGCAATACATCGCCTCCGGAGCACGGTTGCTAGGCTATTGCAGTGCAAAGGAAAACAAAATGCCTGTGCTGGTTTTTGCCTCTCCACAGGGAAAAATGGTAGTCATTGCCGGTAATTTCAACGACGAAAGCAAAGACTTGTCCGTAAAGCTTGGCAATCGTTACCTGAACGTCCGGCTTCGTCCTCATTCGTTAAATACTTTTCAAAATATATCCGGTTAAAACAAAATAATTATCGTAAATTTGCTGAATTAGTGGACAAAAAATATATATAATTCTGTAAATAATAAAGAAGCAATGAAATACAAGTTATTATCAGTCTTTTTTCTTTCTCAACTGTTGTTTTTCGCTTTGTCGGCGCAGGAAAGCAAAGTTACGCTCTTCTCGCCCGACAAGTTGTTGCAGGTAAGTGTTTTTGAAGAAAATGGAAGTCCTTTTTATGCGGTAATTTACAAAGGTAGAGAGGTGTTGGAACGCTCGCCGCTGGGACTTGCGGCAACACGAGGCAACTTACACGGCGAATTGAAATTCCTTTCGCACAAAACGCAGCAAATCAGCGAAAAATACACGCTCAACCGTGCAAAAAAGAGCAACATTCTTTATGAGGCAACCGAGCTTGTCTGCACCTTTGAAAACCCGCAGCGTCAGCGTATTGACGTCGTTTTTCGCGTGAGCAACAACAATGTAGCGTTTTGCTACCGCATTCCTCAAACGTCCGACATTGCGAACATCACGGTAGAGCGCGAGCTTTCCGGATTTAATTTTCCGGAGCATACCACCACGTTTCTTACTCCGCAGGCAACTGCGCTCAGCGGCTGGCATCATTCAAAACCATCCTACGAAGAGGAGTACATAGCCGATGCGCCGTTGGGAACACCCTCAAAGTATGGCTTTGGATTTACTTTTCCTGCGCTATTCAAAGTTCCGTTTTATCTCTCCAAAGGAAAAGGGGAGGATATTTGGGTTTTGCTTTCCGAAACCGGCGTCTCGTCCCAATACTGCGGCTCGCGTTTGAGCGAAAGTACTACCGATGGACTTTACGCCATTGCTTTTCCACAGCCGCTCGAAAACAACGGCGCCGGAAGCGTTTCTCCATCGATGCTGCTGCCTGCACAAACGCCATGGCGTACCATTACCATTGCTGACAAGCTGAAACCCATTGTGGAAACAACTGTGATGTTCGACCTCGTGCAGCCGCTTTACGAGCCGAAATACGACTATCGCTTCGGGCGCGGGACGTGGAGTTGGATTATGTGGCAGGACGAGAGTATGAACTTTGCCGACCAGATTACCTACGTGAACTTTGCGGCAGACTTGGGTTATGAATTTATACTTATTGATGCGCTGTGGGACAAAAATCTCGGCTACGCAAAAATGGAGGAACTGCTTCAATACTGCAAAAACAAAGGCGTGTCGCCTTTCGTATGGTACAATTCCAACGGGTTTTGGAACGATGCACCGCAAGGCCCAAAAAGAAAAATGGATGCTGCTGTTGAGCGTAAAAAAGAAATGGCATGGCTGCAAAAAATGGGAGTAAAGGGTATAAAAGTCGATTTTTTCGGCGGCGACAAGCAGGAAACGATGCGCTTATACGAAGACATTCTCTCCGACGCCAACGACTACGGCTTGATGGTGATTTTTCACGGCACAACCCTACCGCGCGGATGGGAACGAATGTACCCGAACTACGCAGGCAGCGAGGCTGTTCTGGCCTCCGAAAATCTGATTTTCACGCAACATTCGTGCAACAACGAGGCTTTTAATGCCTGCCTGCACCCTTTCATTCGCAACGCTGTGGGCAGTATGGAGTTTGGCGGAGTGCTGCTCAACAAACGCCTCAACCGCGGAAATAACGGCGGAACTACAAGAAAAACAGGCGATATTTTCCAACTCGCCACGGCGGTCTTATTCCAAAATGCCGTACAGATGTTTGCCCTTGCGCCTAACAACCTTACCGAGCAGCCCGCTTTTGAAATTGACTTTATGAAAACCATTCCCACTACATGGGACGAAACGGTTTTTATCGACGGTTATCCGGGCAAATACGTCGTTTTGGCGCGGCGTAGCGGTGAAAAATGGTACATTGCCGCTATCAACGCCGAAAAAACGCCGAAAAAGCTGACCTTGAAGTTTGATTTCCTGACAAATAAAAACCTGACAAAATACACCGACGAAAAGGGACTTTTACCGAAAATGGAAACCATTACATTGCCAAAAAATAATGAAACTACAATTGAAATTCAGGAAAATGGCGGAGTAGTGCTAACGGGCAGTTAAATTATAATTAAAAGTATGAAACAATCATGTTTAACAAACATCCAAGAGAATGAAAATGTATGGATTTTGAGCCAAACTCATAATAATCAGGATTTTTTAGTTTTTAACTTTTAGTTTATTTTCTTATGGAAAACAAATTTCTTATCATTCTCATTTTAACCGTTTGGCTAACAGGAGTCGGCCATGCGCAAAATGCTTCCGACCGCCAATACTGGTCGGATTTGGCTTATAAAATAGCCACCCCGGTACTGAGCAACATGAGCAAAGGCGAATTATCGAAAAACATGTCGATAGAAGTCAGTCCAACGTGGGACGGCCGCGACCGGCGCGTTTCGTGCATGGAAGCCTTTGGCCGGCTGATGGACGGTATTGCACCCTGGCTCTCGCTTCTCGATGACGATTCGTCCGAAGGCAAACAGCGGAAACAATTGCGCGAATGGGCGTTGAAAAGCTATGCCCACGCCGTCGATCCCGAAAGCCCCGATTATCTTTTATGGCGCAAAGAAGGGCAACCGCTGGTGGACGCCGCTTATATTGCCAGCAGTTTTCTCCGTGCCCCCCAACAACTTTGGGAACCGCTGGACGAGCTGACGAAAAAACGCTACATCGAAGAATTTAAGCAACTTCGCCGGATCGATCCGCCTTATAGCAATTGGTTGCTGTTTTCGGCCACGGTCGAAACGTTTTTGCTGTCGATCGACGCTCAACCCGATTTGTACCGCATCCACAGCGCCATCCGTAAAATAGAAGAGTGGTATGTGGGCGACGGCTGGTATTCCGACGGCGAACATTTTGCGTTCGATTATTACAACAGCTACGTGATACATCCGATGTATGTGCAGGTATTGGAAATCCTGGCCGGTAAAAAACGCTTTTCGGCCGATAAAACATTAGCCATTGCCCGCCGGCGGATACAACGTTTCGGGATGATTCTCGAACGGATGATCTCACCCGAAGGCACATTCCTCATATTCGGGCGTTCGATGACTTACCGCTTGGGCGTTTTTCAACCTTTGTCGCTCCTGGCCTGGAAAGAACAATTGCCTGAAGAACTGCCCGCAGGGCATATACCGTGAATGCACTGGGACAATCTAAGGGGCGTGTATGTTTCGCTTTCTATTTCATCGTTCGATATTCCGTAATCTGCCTTGCTCTGTCGTCAATAGCCACCCCAACACATATTGCATTGGGATAAGGTTTGTTGTAGTTTTTTTCAACAATTTGCCGGCAGGCTTCTTCGGCTTTGACGGCGGGACTTTCGTCTTCGTAAGCCACTTTGATTTCAATAATCCAAATTTGCCCTTTGTAATTCAATACCAAATCGGCGCGACCTTTATTGGTGTGCATTTCGGCAATGGCAGGAATTTCGCAACCACGGAAAAAAGTCAGGATCGTTGCCCGGTAAAACCATTCTTTCGGGGAAAAGGTATAGGAGTTGTAAATGATATTATCTTCGGCTTCCAGTTTGTAATCATCGTAAGGAATACTCGCCAGTAGCCGGTTCAATACCGCAATTAACCTGTCGCAATTCAATGTATATAAGGCGTTTGCTATGTCTGTATAACACCTTGAATAATCGCCGTTGTTTCTTGATAAAAGATTTCTGGAAACCAGTCGCGACATGGCATTCAACACTTCCCTGTTTGGGTAATCCAGTGCGAAATCGGCAATTATTCCTTCGCGCAAGGTCAGAAAGCCGCCCTGATATAAAAATCCTTCGGGCGGAGTAGAATCCATTTCGCCCGGATTGCGGGCAAAATCGCGTGAAACAGGATAATTGCGGAATTGCTCAACCGTCAAATTTTTGTTCTTTAAATAGTTGGCAATCATCGTACTCGTGCCGCTGTCGAACCAGTAGTTCTCGAAACTTTTATCCTCAAAAAACCGCAATGTAGAGTAGGGATTATACAGCCTAACCTTGCCGTTGAAGGAAAAACCGTCGTAAAAATCTTCCATTTTTTCGACTAATTCAT
>JAIRLT010000130.1 GCA_031259225.1 Prevotellaceae bacterium | reverse complement strand
AGTTGGTCAATATAATGATCCACCGGCTTGGGCAGGATGTCGCCGGACAAACTGAGTTCGCCGGCGTCAAAAGGGGCACTCTCATCTATATACACCTTCACTTTTGACAGGACGTCTTTTCGTAACATGGCGTCAAGTTGTTTTACCGGCAGCCGGTTCCGCCGGCAATGTATGGGCTGTATTTGCCCCCTTGCGGCGCTTGGATGGAGCATCCTTGCTGCATTCGCGCAATAAGACATACACCGTGTCGAAACCGGTATCGGCTTCCAATGATTTTTGCAGTTCGGCGTCGGCAGTGGAGAATGTACCGCGCTCATTAAAGTTGGCGGTAAACGCTATCCGGCGAATGCCGCCCTGATATTTAATAATTGTATTCAAACTGCCGTTGCGGACAGTCCTGTAAATTTTAACAGACATATTGGTTTATAATTATAAGAATATTGGTTATACATTTCATTTTGCCGTTTTGCGTCGAGGCTTAACACCTCCCGGTGTCGAGGCTCGATCCTTCCCTGCATCGAGGCTCGATACAAATTGTTCTATTATTATCCGGCTGCTTCCTATGATACACATTAAATATATTTCGGTTTTACCAGCACATGCGTTTTGGGGTTGCGGTGTTCGTAGGTCATCTTACGGGTAATATAAGAGGCTTCCACATTCTTTTGTCCGGATTTTTTTAATTCCAGCGGCGTGACGCACAGTCCTTCGGCTTCTACGATGGACACATTTGCCAGGTCAATAATCAACGCATAGTCTTTCATGCCCAAATCATCAAGCGTAGTATATAACATGGCGTCCAGCGTGCCGAACAGGTTGGCAATACCGGTAAATTCAAATCCGTACTTGGTCTTTGGCGTCAGCACGGTACTCCATTTTTCGGTATCTTTGATGGATTGCGCGCGGCGGGCAAAGTCGGAGCCCATCAATAACAGCCGGCTGTGGCTGCCGTTATTGCCGGCAAAGGTATGCGCCATCAGGTTATTCAGGTCATCGCCCGTCAATCCTTCGCCGGCGCTGTTGATGACATATTCAAAGGTGTTGGTATTAAAGTAAAGGAAACCGCCCATCTGGTATTTTACGTCGCCGTCAATGACGTCGGTAATATGGGCGCGTTGCCCGGCGATAAGGTTCCGTTCTATCGTCCGCATCATATCTTTCAGGTTGCGGTCTTTAATTTGGGCTTCGCCCCAGTTGACTTCCTTGCCGTGTTTCAAAAAGTCGGGCGTTACTTCATACTGGGTATGGAAGGTGGCGACATAGTTTTTCGTGTCTGTCGGCATATCGGTATACGGCGGCGCCTGCGCATCCGTTTCCGACCCCAGCATGGGCAACCGGACTAACCGCGTGCCGGCAGGAATGACCGGCACGAATGCCGTATCGGCGTCTTCAATAGTCGCCCGGCGGGCATTGAGGGCTTGTACGGTAATCTTGTTGGCGCCTTTGTCTACATTGATGACGATAAGCTGCAATTTGCCTATTTGCAGTTCCTGGTTGGAATCGTAGTCATAGCCCAGTTGCCCGGCAGTGGGACTGTTCAGGAGTACATCCACCACGCAGTCCTTTGTCCACATTTTTATGTTATCCACTTCCAGGTCTGCCGAGATGGTGGTAGCAGCGGCGTTTCCGGTGGTCACAATACATTGAATCGGACGCTGGTCTATCTGGTAAAACCGGTGTACCCGTGAAAAGACGCCGTGTTTGGCATTCATCTTCACTCTGGAAAATTTGTTCATCAGGTAGAAAAAGGGCGCATCCTCGCTGTAAATCTCGGTAATCTTTTCCGAAATACTGTCTTCAAGTATATTCGGCGATAAGGTCTTGGGATCTTCCGTATTCAGTTCCTTGTTGGCTACCGTGGCGTCATGCGTCCCGATGGCGGCGACAGCGCCGGAGGCGGCAAGGGTAAAGCCGGCATCCTGCGCCAAAGCGTCCATGCCGATGGAAATACAGAGCGCCGTCAATAATACGGCGAAAAACCCGGCTACTTTAACGCCCCGCCGGATGGTATCGGGCATTTTCATGGTTGTTTTCATGATATATTAAAATTTATTTTGTTTGGTTTTCATATCTATCACATCGCCGAAAGGATTGGCTGTTGCCGGTTTTGCCCCGGCGGGCGCTCCGCCGCCGGTCAAAGCCGGCAGACCGTCGGTAGCTTTCCGTGCAGCTTCCTGCAGACGTTTGTCGTCAATCTTTTCATTGCGTCCCGCCACGACGCCTTCTTCCCGGGCGGCAGTGACCGCTTCGTCGAAATAAATCATCCGTTCCAACTGATCCAGCTCCTTAGCAGTGAGGATACCGTCGGCGGCGGCATCCAACAGCAGGAGGACTTTATCGAAGAAATCTTTCTGTTTGGCTTCATCCCAGCCTTTCTTTTTCATCCACCCGGCAATGTTTTCGGCAGTCTTTGCAGCATTGGCGGTCATGTTAGCTTCCCGCTTCCGGTAAGCTTTGAATTTCTCGTGCCGTGCATCGCGGGCTTTCACCGAATTGTCGCCGTCGTTTTCGATAAGGGCTGACAATTCTTCGGGGGAAATGGTTTTCGCCAAGGCATTAATAAAAGTGCCTTCGCCTTTCATCACTGCCGCAATCAACGCGGCTATCTCCGGCTCCCGTTGAAAGAGGTCGTCCATGGCTTCATTGAAGGACTGGTTCTTTTTCAACAGGTCGGCTACCGCCTCGTACTTTTCCGCCTCGCTTGCTTCGTGGAGTTCCGGCATATGCGTGGCGACAAAGTCCAATACCGCATTATTCCCAGCCGGCACAGGCGTTGTTTCGTTTGGATCGTTGGGTGGCGCTGTAGCAGCAGTCGCCTGTTTTGCCCTCTGCGGTGTGCCATTCTCGGGCGGTGGAAGGGATTGTTCATTTGGTTCCATGATGGTTCGTTTTTAATTTACAGGGACAAAAGTACGCCCCAAAAACCGGCGGCATCCGTATATTATAAGCAACTTTCCTTATAATACAGGCAACTTTTCCTATACTATAGGAAACCCGTTAAAAACATTGAAGAATTTTTCCATGCAAAGCCGGATTTTATTCAAATCTTTGCAGGAAATTTATCATAATGCCTCAGCTATGGAAAGGGAAACAACGAAGAAAGCGCGGGCGCTCATCCGGGCGTCGTACGACAACGTGATTAAAGCCGTCAACAGCGACAGGGGGAAAATTGTTTTAAGCGACGGGGTCGTGATTGACGCCGGGAAGAGCCTCCGCAAAACGGATATTTACGCCATTGTTTCGCAGGATATCGG
>JAIRLT010000115.1 GCA_031259225.1 Prevotellaceae bacterium | reverse complement strand
ATCCAGAAACTAATGAAGAATGAACATAGGAAATTTATTACATTCCGGAGGAATGTGTCGCTCGGTAGAACAATATATCGGCAGGTCATTGCATCCCGTAGGGATGCATCCCTACTTGGTGTTAGAAAGAACTGCCGGTGCAGAAATGTACCGGCGGTTATTCTTGAAACCTTTAAATTGTTCCGGCGTTAGCCGAATTAATCACATTAGCACATTAATTCGTATCTTTGTTATACATTATATAAAGTAAGGATAGATGTTACAAATCGGTTCGCAGCAGTTATCGCTTGATCACCCCGTGGTGATGGGGATTGTGAATGTTACGCCCAATTCGTTCTACGCGCAAAGCCGCTGTATGACGGAAGCGGCAATCATCGAGCGCGTGGGGCAACTCGCCGGCGACGGCGCCGATTGTATAGATGTGGGCGGCTGCTCTACGCGTCCCGGTTTCCCGGTAGCAACGGAAACAGAGGAATACCAGCGGCTGGCGCATGCCTTGAAAATTATCCGCACCCATTTCCCCCTCCTTCCGCTGTCGGTAGATACGTTCCGCACCGGCGTCGTACAACGGTTGTACGGGCAATATGGCGCATTTATTGTCAATGATATTTCCGCCGGCGAGGAAGACGCCGCCATGACGGCTACCGTAGCGCGGCTACAATTGCCTTATATCGCCATGCATAAGCGCGGCAACCCGCAAACCATGCAACGCCTCACGGATTACCCGGATGTGGTTGCAGAAGTAAAAACTTATTTACAACAGAAACTGGCGGAATTGCATGCACAGGGCGTCGCACAGGTCATCATTGACCCGGGTTTTGGTTTTGCCAAAACGGTGGAACAAAACTATGCCCTGCTGCGCAGCCTGCAGGAATTTACGGCATCCGGCGCCCCGCTATTGGTCGGGCTTTCGCGCAAGAGCCTGTTGTGGAAACCGCTTGGGAGCGCGCCCGAAGAGATGTTGTGCGCTACCTCCGCCGTCCATTTATATGCCTTGCTGCATGGCGCAAATATCCTCCGCGTGCACGACGTAAAAGAAGCACGGCAAATGGTTGCCCTCAGCCGGTTTTTAAATGTGACTAATTAATGTGCTAATGTGACTAATTGTTTAATGTGACTAATTAATGTGCTAATGTGACTAATTGTTTAATGTGACTAATTATGCTGGCGCCACTCATAATTCATAACTCATAATTCATAACTCTAAAACCCTTGTCCCCCTTGACTGAATTATTGCAAAGAAACCCGTATGTGCGATTAACCATTGCACTGTTTGCAGGCATTATATGGCAAGCGTCGCCATGGGGATTTGGATTTCCTGCGCTATTTATTGCAGCGGGCGCCGTGGCGGTTTACCTGGCATTGCCGGCAGTTCCTTATTTCCGCCGGTATGCCCGCCAATGGGTAACAGGCTGCGTGGGGGTGACGGCTTTATTCTTCTCCGGCGCGGCTATCCTGCAACAGCAGGCTACCGGCACCTCGTTGCCGCTTGACGAACCGCTGTGGCTGCAGGCAGAAATCTGCGACAACCCGGTAGTGAGCGAACGTTACATCAAGGTGCAGGCAATAGTGAAAAAGTATATGACCGCCGGCGACACCGCCGAAGCAAACGAAAAAATCATTTTATACCTTGCCACCGACGGTTTGCAGCCCACGCCGGTAGCGGGCGCGACGCTCTACGTACAAACCGTCCTGTCGTCCATTCCGCCGCCCGGCAATCCCGATGAGTTCGACTACCGCTCGTATCTGGCGCGGCGGAAAATATTCGCTTCCGCCTTTGTACAACAAGGGCGGTACTTTATCGACACCCGCCTGCCGTTTTGGAAAACGCTGCAATACCTGCCTGCCCGGTGGCAATGGCGCGGACTGGAAATTTTTGCCGGCAGCCCCGTCGGCGAGAAAGAATATGCCGTGTTGGCGGCGCTCACGCTGGGCAATAAACAATGGCTCGACGATGACTTGCGCACATCGTACATCGCCGCCGGCGCCATGCACATCCTCGCCGTATCGGGCTTGCATGTAGGGATTATTATGATTGTACTCCAGTTCCTTTTTTCTTTCCTGAATAAAAGGCAGCATGGAATGGTTATCAAAAATATACTTATCATCATTTGTTTGTGGCTCTACGCCGCCGTAGTAGGATTTTCGCCGTCGGTAACGCGCGCCACCGTGATGTTTTCGTATGTGCTTGCAGGCAAAACTTTCCGCCGCTCCCTGAGTATTTACAACTCTTTGGCGGCGTCGGCATTTTTTATTGCCTGCTTTAACCCGCAGGTGATTTTTGAAGCCGGCTTCCAACTCTCTTACTGCGCCGTGTTAAGCATTGTGTATTTCCAACCGCGTATTGCCCGCTTAATTTACATGCCTACTAAATTCCTGAACGGCGTCTGGCAACTGGCAACCGTTTCCATTGCCGCACAAATCGGCACGTTGCCGGTGTCGCTGATGAACTTTCATATCTTTCCCAATTATTTCCTGCTGACCAATATTTGCATCATCTCGCTGACGGGTTTTATTGTGTATGGCGGCGCAGTATTTCTGGCGCTTCACCAAATCCCGGTACTCTCTACATTCGTCGGGTATATATTGCACGGCATGCTCTGGCTGCTCAACTTTATTGTCGGTTTTGTAGAAGCTCTCCCCTACGCTACCACAAAAAATATTTACATCGACCGGTTACAAATGTTCCTGCTGGCAGGCATTATTTTATGCGCCGCCGGCTATATCGCGCGGAAAAACCGGCGCTGGTTGTGGCTTGCCGCCGGCAGTCTGGCAGGCATTAGCGGCATTCATTCATGGCAAACCACGCAACAAAACGAACAAAAAATGATGATAGTGTATAAGGTAAAAAATGCGTCGTACATTGAATTTATACACGGTAATAAGGGAGTCGCGTTGCGTAACAGGGAACATCTTTCCGAAAACTTTTCGTATTATACCGGTAATTTTTTAATCAAACACGGGCTTGCCGCCCACGAAAAAACGTTTGAAACCCGCATCGCCCAAAGCGATACAATTATCGGCAATATTTGCTGCTACAACGGATTTATTGCCTTTGAAAACGAAGTGTACAAAATCCTGGAAAACGAACCACCCGGACAGCCTTTGCCGGCAATAGCCACCGACTACCTGATAGTAACCGGTGCTACACGCATGAAACCCGAGCAGGCATTGCGCCGCTATGCGCCGAAACAGCTCATTGTGGATGCCTCCGTACCTCTGTACCGCGTACGGCAATGGCAGGAAGCGGCAGAAGCGCAGGCAATAAATTTTCACAATGTACGGGAAAAAGGAGCTTTTATACGAATTAAGAATTAGGAATTAAGAATTAGGAATTATAAAGTTAAAGAAGTGGCGACTGTGTGAAGCGCTGGCGCGCCAGCCAATTAGTCACATTAAACAATTAGTCACATTAGCACATTAGACTTATGACTTATGACTACAAAAGAACGATATGAGAAAATCATGGCATGGTTTGCCGCGAACATGCCCGTGGCGAAATCGGAGTTGCATTACCAAGATCCCTATGAATTGATTGTGGCGGTTATCCTTTCGGCGCAATGTACCGACAAACGTGTAAACATGGTTACGCCGGCATTCTACAAGCGTTTCCCGACGCCGCAAAAATTAGCCGGGGCAAGCATTGAAGAGATTTATGCGCTTATTCGCAGCATCTCTTATCCCAACAGCAAAGCCAAGCATCTAAAAGGCATGGCAGAGATGCTGGTCGATACGTTTCATTCTACCGTGCCTTCGGAAGTGGAGGAATTGCAACGGCTACCCGGCGTAGGACGGAAAACCGCCAACGTAATTGCATCGGTCATCTACAACCGCCCGGTGATTGCAGTAGATACGCATGTCTTCCGCGTAGCCAACCGCACCGGGCTTGCCAATGCCACTACGCCGCTCGAAACCGAAAAACAACTGACGCGGCACATACCCGCCCACCTGCGTCCGATAGCGCATCACTGGCTGATTTTACACGGTCGCTATGTATGCACGGCGCGCAAGCCTAAATGCACCGAATGCGGCATAAAGGCGTATTGTAAATTAGGAATGCAAGTGTAAACAGACTTTGTTGCAACGGTAGACATATACCGATATCATACTGTGAACATACTCCCCCTTTAAGCTATAGGGGGCTCTCCCATCAAGCTATAGGGGGCTCCCCCATCAGGCTATCGGGGGCTCCCCCATCAGACTATTGGGGGCTCCCCCGTCAGGCTATTGGGGGCTCCCCCATCAGGCTATTGGGGGAGCAAGATACAGTCCTGTAAGTGGATGAGACGAAACCTTAAACAGTGGTTAATTGTTAATGGTTAATGGTTAGCTGACGCTGTCTTGTCCTGCTCCAGGTTGACACCTAAAAGAGGACAAAATATGCCAAAAAGTACGAAGCAAAATTATCGGTACAGTATTTGCTTTAAGCAAAAAGTAGTAGAAGAAATAAGAACC
>JAIRLT010000065.1 GCA_031259225.1 Prevotellaceae bacterium | reverse complement strand
TCGAGTATAGACTGAAATTGACTAGATTTCAGAGATAGAATGCCGGTACTCTTACCGACTTAAAAAATCATAAAAAAAGAACGTAATGATGCTGCAAATATAGTAAGTTATTTTTTATTTACAAATTGTCTTTTGAAAAAAGTTGTAAAATATAAAGATTTATATGTACCTTTGTGCAGGATATGAATAAAATTATGGGCTATTATTCAGATTACATCAATCAAAGATTTACTTTTGACCAACTTAGCAACGAGCGGAAAATACAGTTAAAACGAATTGCTGAACTTAGGAAAAGGGAAGTATTGGTTTATGCGAGCGATGCTACTAAACCCAATAGTAGTATTTATCCGCCAGATTTAATACCATTCGCAGACCAACTATCATTTATAAAAACGAATAATATTGACGTTATCATTGAAACGCCGGGAGGTATAGCAGAGGTTGTAGAAGATATGGTGAAATTACTTCACTTGAAGCACGAACGGGTGGGAATTATTATTCCCGGTTCTGCAAAAAGTGCAGGTACTATATTTACAATGGCGGGAGATGAAATATTAATGGGTACAACATCTGCATTAGGACCTATTGATGCGCAGATTATAAGCAGTAATGGGAAAAGATTTTCCGCCGATGCGTTTTTAGATGGGTTGAATAAAATTAAAAAAGAAATTGAAATGACGGGCAGATTAAATCCTGCTTATATCCCAATGTTACAAAATATTTCACCGGGAGAAATACAACATTGTGAGAATGCCCAAAATTTTGCAAAAACCTTAGTTACTACTTGGCTAAAAACTTATAAGTTTAAGTATTGGGATAAACATAGCAAATCAGGAAAGCCGGTTACAGATGATGAAAAAAAATGTCGTGCTGAAGAAATAGCTTCAGCATTATGTAAACATTCCGATTGGTTGACACATGGTCGTTCGATTAGGATATCCGACTTGGAAAATCTGGGGTTACAAATTATAGACTACACTAAAAACAACGGGCTTGGCGAGGCTATTGAACGATATTATACGTTACTGAGAATGACCTTTGATATGACAGGTATTTATAAAATATTTGAAACTTGTGATTCTCAAATATACCAGTCTATCAGTCAGGCTACGCCACCAGCTATAACAATGCCATATAGTAGAAGTACTAACAAACCAACCAAAGTGCTGGCTAATTTTTCTTGTCCAAAATGTTCAACACAACACACTATACAATTGGATTTAGCTAAAAATATTGCATTGGAAAAAAATGCTATAGGCTATCCCGCACAAGATATATTTACATGCCCGCATTGTGCAGCAACTACTAATTTAACGCCATTGCGACTACAAGTAGAAGCTCAAACTGGAAAAAAAGTAATAACATCATAAATTCAATAATTATGAAAACTCATACTACAACAGCTCATCCTAAAAATAATTTTTCCATTATTTTTCATGAAATAGAAAAATATAAGGCTGAAAAAACACAAGAACAAAGTGGAATAACCCAAGAAACTTTAAGGGATAATGAAATTATAAGAGAATTCAGCGAAATTTGCCGTAATATTGGTATCCAAAATGAACAAGATTTGGTTTTTCATGTCTTTGCATAAAAATAATTTAATATTTTAGTTTCATAATGGAGGGCGGAAACAATTGTTTCCGCCCTCCCTCTTTATAAATAGTAATGATATTGTGTCTTATATTATAGCAATTCCCGGAGCGCATGCGGTAGCATAAGCAGGAAAGGCAAGCAGCGCTCCCAATGCAAAGAATAGTAATTGTATCCCAAGGCGATATTTTGATAATAGTCGGGACGATTGTCCCAGTAATATTTTTCGGTTAGTATTGCCCATGCCGGCGGTCCGAGTTTAGCTGCCAGAAACCATTTTTCGAGTAAGCGGGCAGCCCGTCCGTTGCCGTCGCCAAAAGGATGTATTTTAGCCGTCCAAAGGTGGATCATGGAAGCATAGTAGAACGTTTCGCGGTAACTTAATTTACGCTGGAGCAACAGGGCAATATCAGCAAACAATTTGAATAGTTCGGCATTTACCTGCTCCGGTTCTACGGCTAAATACACCGGGCGCAGGGTTTTGCTATCGTAAACGCCTACCGGGTATTTTCGTACCGTTCCGCGCTCTTCCGCCGCCAGTAATGTAGTTGAAAGTATTTTGTGCGCATGTAGGAAATGAACTTTGGTCAGGTGGTTATGAACAGCAAACTCATATGCCTTTGCAAGGTCTTCGATTTCGCGTATTTCTTTTGTTGTTTTTGCCGGCTGCCGGTTACGGTTACGGAAAAAACTGTTTACATCAAGCGTATTGCCTTCTATCTTGGAAGAATACAGCGACGATGCCAACAAATAATACTGAAAATCTTCGCCGCTGAAAGAATTTTTCCGGCTTAATTTACGGAACGCTTCCGGCAAACGGACATTGCAAGCCTGCGCATAGGCTTCCAGATAAGCCGGCGAAAGAAATGTCAAGCGTTTTCCCATAATGGAAGGATTTTTGAAGCGGTTTTCCACAAAGATACAAAAACTTTTTATTCCCTTTGTCTTCTATTTGTAGTTCATAAAGCAGCCTACTTGCCGCGCGGGGCAATGGTAGCACGATGAAACCATAATGGGTATAAAGCATGGCAAGAGTTAGCGTTTTGAAAAGCGCCTTTTTCGGTTTAGATAGAATAGACTCCTATGGGTAAATTCAGTTATCTCGAATGCATCGTACAGCCAAACCACAACCCAGCACGTTAGCATGGGAAGACGCCGCAATGTATGATCCACCGGACACATCCATCGTCACAGCAAATCTATGATACGCCATGTATGTAAAACCCGCATCAGCGCCCTGCGTACCATTGGTCGCACCGGTTGAATACGCACCATAAGTTCCGTACGAAGCGATTTCACCTTTCGGACCGCACCATCCATTAAGTTCACATCCCCAACGGTTCACTAAATCCTCAACGGCATTTTGGCTTTCAATAGACACCGGATATTTACCCAAGGCATACAAAAGTCCAGCGTAGTCGGAAGCCAAAGGCACTCGCCATGGTGGTGGGCAGAGTGTGGAAGCATAGCGTATAACTGCACAACCGGAAAAATAATCGCCGGCATAATTCGGGTTAGTCCTGCAATCGGCTTGATAATTAGTGTACGTGCCGCCATCAAAAGTGGTCTTTTGGCAGCCGGTAGCCGTTACCGGGCGCGACCAGCTTTGCGAAATTCCATTGCCGACGATTTCAATTTCCGTACCGGCAGTGAATGAAACCGTACCTAAATTTAAAGTATTATTCGTGCATCCGACGGCAGAGGGATTGATGCAAATATTGTTGCTGGCAGTATTTTCTACCAACCCTGCCACGCAACCCATTCCGTTTGTTTTTTCATTGAGTGCGGCAGGGAACAGCCCGGGCGCGCCGGTGACATCGGTAAAGGAAGTGATTGTACCGCTAAACGTTGTTTGACCCACGGGAAGCGTAGTACCGTTAATGACAAAAGGCGGCGAGCCGCGTAGCGTGTAGCTGCTGGTGCTGTGCACAACTACATTGGGTGGGTAGTCGGTAGCGTAGGCGCACCAGTTGAATTGCGTAACACCGGCAGCGAGCGTAAGCGGTACGGTAAGCGTCGCGCTGTAATCGCCATCTACGCCGTTCAGCCAAAAACCATTGTCATTGCCGGAAACAAGCGTAGCTGTTGTGGTACTCGGTGTAGAATTGACGGCAGGCGTTGCTGTAACTGCGGCGCGCGTCCACGTTCCCGCTGGCACATTGTTTTCGATTTTGCGGTAATCAACGAACACCCACACTTTGATATTGTGGCGGTAGCCGCGTGCGCCTGTCCAGCTTACCTTGAATTGAATTACCGGCGACGAAGTATAGGTCGCGCTGATAGGCGTGATTTGCATGTTTTGTGCAGTTGCGGCAATGCTTGCAAGCATTGCAAGAAAGAAAAATGTTGTTCTCATAATTTTTTATTTTTTAATTGTCATTATTTTGTAGCATCAGGGTTGTTTTCAAACACAAACATTTTTCATAAAACAACCCCCTGCTACGATTTTTATTCGCTGCCCATTTTCACCGTTCAATCTTTATTTGCTAATGGAATAAAAAATCAAACGTGAACTTTATCTATCGTCTTTGAGGTTCTAGTCAACCCTATATCGAAATAAATTATAGCCCACGTT
>JAIRLT010000241.1 GCA_031259225.1 Prevotellaceae bacterium | reverse complement strand
CTTGCACGGTTTCCTGTGCTTTGATGGTATAATTATTCAAGTTCATAATCGTTTTTCCTTTTCTACGGGATATTGCAAATTCTTTGCCAAACCGCAAAGAATGACAGAATGACACAAGTAAGTTGAAAGTTGAAAGTTGCTGGCGCGCCAGCGCTTCGCGAGTGGAGAATGGAGAGTGGAGAATGGAGAATGATGCTGGCGCGTCAGCACTGCCTACTGCCTACTGCCTACTGCCTACTGCCTACTGCCTACTGCCCACTGCCTACTGCCCACTGCCTACTGGAAACTGCCTACTGAAAACTAATTCACGGGAATGTTTTTGTTCACATTTCTGCTGCCAACCAGTGCATAATATAACAGGTAGAGCAGTCCGGCGAAAATTATCCAATAGCTGGCTAAGTATCCTGCGACGTCGGCAATCCAACCTTGCAGTGCGGGCAAAATACCACCACCGCAAACCAATACCATGAATATTCCCGACGCAGCCGTCAGGTATTTTCCCAGTCCTTCGACGGCAAGGTTGAAAATACTGCCCCACATAATGGAGGTACAGAAGCCAATCAACACCAAGAATGCAGCATTTACAGGCACATCAAGGAACCCGAAGGAGGTAACGCCGTCGATGCTTTTCAATACGGGCAAAGATACTTCCGCATTGCTCGACGAAAAGATAGCACAAAGCACCAGTACCAAACCGATGCCGGATGCGGTAGATAGCATCGCTTTACTGGATATTTTCCCCCCGACGGAAGCGCCTATTAAACGCCCTACCAGCATTAACAGCCAATAAGTACCGGCAACAAATCCCGCTGTAGTCGTATTCAGCGGATTTGGGATATTTGGATCAACAAGGAAAAGGTTCAGGATACCGGGGGTGCCGACTTCGACGCCTACATATACAAAAATACCGATAGCCCCCAAAATAAAATGACGGAATTTCAATGCCCCGGAAATTAGTTTCCCAAGCGGCTCGGAGGATTGTTCGGCATGGGGTTCCGGTATTTTTACCAGCCACATTACTACGAAAACAATAGCGAATATCCCCATAGCCGCATACATGAACGGGAAGATGTCTGTAATATTGGCTTTTGCTGCATCGCCAATCAACATTCCTACAATCATAGGGGTAAGTGTCGCCATTACCGAGTTGAAAGAACCGCCGATTTGAATTAGCTGGTTTCCCTTATTGCCGCTTCCCCCCAAAGTATTGAGCATCGGGTTTACCACCGTATTAAGCAAACACATGGAAAAACCTGCAACGAAAGCCCCTGCCAGATATATGGCAAAAGCCGTTCCTTGCCCCGCATATCCGGAAAGGTATTGGATGCCTATCCCGAGGAAACCAACAGCAATAGCAATCAATGCTGTCTTTTTGTAACCAACCCGCTGTAGCAGGATACCACTCGGTATTCCCATTACGGCGTAAGCAATAAAATTTGCCGCATTACCTAAAAGTCCGGCGAAATTTGAAACGCCAAACTGGTTTTTCAACACGATGCCCATAGGCGCCGCGAGGTTCGTAACAAATGATATCATCCCGAAAAGGAGTATCATCATGATAATAGCAACTGCGTTGCCTTTTTGTTTTTGTTGTGTCATAATTGTAATTTTTTAAGTTAGTTAAAAACGACGCAAATTTATACAAAAAAAATCAAGTTGCAAGTTCTACGTGCAAAGTTTCTTGGATTTTTTATTAACAATTAAGAAATAACAACGCCCCTCAGAAATGAGGGGCGTTGTTTTATAGTGCCCGGAACAGGACTCGAACCTGCACAGCCTTGCGACCGCTAGTCCCTGAAACTAGTGCGTCTACCAATTCCGCCATCCGGGCAGTACGCTACTTCTACATTCAGGGCTGCAAAGATAGTAAAAAATCCTGATTTGGATAATTTGTTGGAAAAATATCCGAGCAAAGGTGCAAGATTAAATGCATTGCCCCTGAAAAAAAATCACCGGAAAATTTCCCGGTGATTTTTATTGCTACATGCTTTCCTGCCGCCCGCTCTTAGTCGGAAAAACTTTTATCCACTAAAATGCGACCGCAGTATTCGCACACAATAATTTTTTTACTCAAGGCAATGTCTAATTGGCGTTGCGGTGGAATTTTATTGAAGCATCCGCCGCAAGCGTCGCGTTCTACGGTTACAACAGCCAAGCCGTTGCGCGCATTCTGGCGTACTTTTTTGTAAGCAATCAGCATGCGTTCATCAATAAATTTCTGCAAATTTTCCGATTTTTTCTCCAACGTTTTTTCTTCTTTCGACGTTTCGGAAACAATTTCATCTAATTCTTTTTTCTTCAGTTCGAGGTCTTCGGTACGTTCTACCAATAATTTTTTAGCGTCGTCCAACATGCCTTTCCGTTCTCTCAGTTGCACGGCATATTCTTTCACACGCTTTTCCGCCAGTTCGATTTCCAAATTCTGGTATTCTATTTCTTTCGACAAGGAGTCGTATTCGCGGTTGTTTTTCACATTTTTTTGTTGTTCGGTATATTTCTTCACCGCAGCGCATGCCGTATTGATATCTATTTTCCGTTTGGCAATATTGGCTTCGACGTCTTTTACTTCGCCTTGAAAATTGGATATACGTGTCTTCAGTCCTTGTATTTCATCCTCGAGGTCGCGCACTTCAAGCGGCAACTCGCCGCGTACGGCGCGGAGTTTGTCAATTTGCGAATCGGTTTGCTGTATTTGGTAAAGTATTCGCAATTTTGCTTCCGGCGAATCATTATCCACCGTTGCTTGTTTCTTGGGAGCCGCCGATTTTGCAGACGCCGGAGCGGTTTCCTTTTTTGTCGCTTGTTTTGGAGTTGCTTTTTTTGCCATATTTATTGTTATTATATTTTAAAAATAATTAATTGCGTTCGTATCGTTTTTTGTCAAACGAACGGCAAAGTTAGGCATTTTTTTTGTAAGGCAATGATAAAAAATACCAAGTACGTCTTTTTCGCTCTCATAATGCCCGATATCGGCTATCAGCAAGCGATTGCCGGCGTCGGAAAAATCGTGGTACTTAAAATCGGCGCTGACCAATGCCGTTGCCCCCGCCGCCAGAGCGTCGTTCAGCAGGAACGCACCGCTTCCGCCGCACACCGCGACGCGCGAAATAGCCGTTGCCGGCGGTTGCGAATAACGGATACACGGCGTATTAAAATTTGTTTTTACTAATTGCAGGAAATCTTTTGCCGGCAAGGTTGCCGGTAAATCGCCAAGTATGCCGAACCCAATGCTGTTGCCTTCTTTCGGCGCAAGGATTTGCCTGTTGTGAAGTTGCAATTTTTCAGCCATCGCTTCGCTCACGCCGCCGCGTACGCTATCAATATTGGTATGTGCCGCATACAAAATCAAGTTGTTTTTGATAGCTTTTTCTACAATGCGTTCCGTGCAGGTAGTGCCGGTAAGCCGTTTCAGTCCTTTGAAAATAACCGGATGATGCGAAATGATAAGGTTTGCGCCGGTTTGCAAGGCTTCGTCCAATACCGCTCCGGTTACGTCCACGCATAAGAGCACGCCTGTGACTTCGGCTTGTGGGTAACCTACGCAAAAGCCGGCATTATCGTATGTTTCCTGATAATGCAAGGGAGCCATTTCTTCAATGGCTGCCGTTACTTGTGCTGCGGTTAGTTGTGCCATGATTTTTCTTGCGGCAAAAAATGATGGATTA
>JAIRLT010000239.1 GCA_031259225.1 Prevotellaceae bacterium | reverse complement strand
GGTAACGCTGCAAGCAACCAATGTCCCCACAGCCGTTGCCTATGAGTGGTTTCATAATGAAGCGCCTGTTGCCGGCGCTTCGGGTAGCTATACAGTTACCGCCGCCGGTTTGTATACTGTGAAAGTTATAGATATTAATGGTTGCACAGCCACTTCCAGCCCGCAAACCGTAACCGTTCATCCGTTGCCTGATGTGGTTATTGAACTTTCAAGCGCAACGGCATTTTGCGCCGGCGGCTCGGTAACGCTACAGGCGAATGCCCCCACAGCCATTGCTTATGAATGGTTTCAGGACGAGCAACAGGCAGGCAATTCAAGCAGTATCGCCGCTACCGTTAATGGCGCGTATGTTGTGAAAGTTACCGACGGCAATGGTTGTACAGCCACTTCCAGTCCGCAAACCGTAACGTTTCACCCGTTGCCTGCCGCGCCGGTTATTACGCCTTTGGGCGCTACTACTTTTTGCGGCAGCGGCTCGGTAACGCTCACCGCATACGCGGCGGATGCCGTCCGTTATGAATGGTACAAGAATAACCAGGCGATAGCAGACGCAGGGTCGAACACCTGTACTGTGTCGGAAGCCGGGAATTATTCGGCGGTGGCGATGAGCCGCTACGGATGCCGGTCGCTACAGATGAGCGAAACCTTGCAGGTAACGGTTTATGAATTGCCGGAAACGCCGGTCATTACCGGCAAACCGCCATTTTACGTCGGTTACAGGTATGTGTTGGAAATACAGTCGCCGGAAGGAGGCGTCCGCTATGAATGGTATAAAGACAGGCAATATACCGGCTATAGCGGGCTGCAATACCGGGCTTCGGCATTGCAACATGGCGATGTGCAGGTTTACTTTGTAGAAGCGATTGATGCCCGTGATTGCCGCTCGCGATCGGATTATTTTATTTGTGTAGCGGAAATTCCCCCGTTGTTTATTCCAAATGTGTTTACTCCCAACAACGACGGCATAAACGACAACTTTCATATTGCAGGATTGGAGGCATACGTGGAAAATGAATTACAAATTATCAACAACCGGGGGCAAGTGATTTATTCAAAAAAGAATTATTATAACGAGTGGTATGGCGGCGACCAACCAACCGGCACTTATTATTATTATTTGACCGTAACAGATAAACAAGGAGAAGTTTCTCGCCATACGGGATACGTGCATTTGAAACGTTAGTAACTTTGATGAGGCGTTTAAAAAATAAAGGGATTTTATGGTATATCATGTGGCTCTTCCCGTGTATAGCCAACGGGCAACAAGTGCCGCAATATAGCCATTACCTGCTCAACGGAATGCTGGTTAATCCGGCGTATGCGGGATATCGTGAACACTGGTATGCCCAGTTGTTTTACCATAACCAATGGGTACGTACCGGCACGCCGCAGTATTTCGCCTTAGCTGTGGACGGGAAAATTAAAACGGGTGTGAATATCGGCATACAATATTCGAACGAACAAATAGGCGCAGCGTCCGTCAATGCTTTTTCGGCAGCTTATGCGTACCGCCTGCAAACCACGAATACTTCCGACCTCAGTTTCGGATTAGCCCTGGGCGTAACGCACTACGGAATAAATTCCGGCAAACTTCATCCCTTTGAAGAGAATGACCCTTTGTTGGCGGCGCTTTCCAACCAATGGTTACCGATTGTTGATGCAGGCATTTACTACGGCTCCGACCTGTTCTCCGCCGGAGTTGCCGTCCGTAACATCACGAACAGGCAGCAGTATGGGAATGGGGAGGGCAACGTTTCCACAGGGAAAGATTTCCTTATTCCACCTGCTACATGGTATAGCATTTGGACGCTCGGCGTGTCATTGCCGGTTTCGCAAACGGTTGAGTGGCGACCGTCGATTATGTGGCAGGAGGATTTTAAAACGCCTTCGCACTTTGATATTACGATGGCGTTATTATTTCATGACCGCTATTGGATAGGTATGAGTTTCCGCGCCGACCATCATTTCTGGAAGCCCAAGGCGACCAATGCCGTCAATGAATTTTATTCACTTGCATTGACAGCCGAGATGTTTATCACCAACCGGCTCACGTTTAGTTATGCGTATGATTTAGGGCTGCAATCGTTCAGTACGCCTTACAGGGGCGGACACGAATGGTCTATCGGGTATTATTTTACCCGTAAACTGCAAGACCGCTTTAACAGGATACTGCGGTATAAGAAATATACTACCAACGAGATTTGTTATTGCCCGTAGCGTGCTACGCCATGCGGGCTATTGCGCCGGCGTTTCTTCTTCGGGCGTTGATGCCGGCTGTACGGGCATCGCCGGAAGGTTGGAGAAATCGGGTTGTCCCGGCTGTACACGCTGCAATTCTTCCGGTACCGTCGAACGGGTATTTATTTCGCCCCTCGAAATAAACATAGTAGCAGACAAAGACAATACAAGAATTGCAATAGCCAGTGTCCACGTAGCTTTTTCGAGGAAGTCCGCCGTTTGGCGTACGCCGAAAGCCTGGTTGCCGGCGGCAAAATTAGCCGCCAAACCCCCGCCTTTGGAGTTTTGCACCAATACGACCAACGTGAGGAAAATACTTACAATAATAAGCAATATTACTATAACGGTGTACATAATTTTATTATTTAATTTTTTTTATCTCTTGAATTTGGGTTGCAAAGTAAACACTTTTTTCCGGAATTTGCAAAATTAATTTTTCATACGTTTCTATAGCCAGCGTGTACAATTGCTGGTTACGATAAATTTGCGCCAATGTTTCGGTTACATAATCCATTGCGACAGGGGGTTCATAGCTGCCCGTATCTTGCCAGTCAATAGCATTCAGCGGGGACGTATGCGGATTGATTTTCGGCTGTGCGGTAATGAAACGCGACAATGGGTCGTCACCGGTAACCGTTACGGCGTCTAAATCCGGCGAATTGAAATAATCGCCGCCCGCTATGATATATGGTTTCCCTGTTGGTTCCGGTTCGGGCGCAGGCGCCGTTTTGGGCTCGTCGAATAAATCTATTTCTTCGCCCGTTTCATCGGCTGCCGTCGGTTGCTGCAACCGCCAATAGAAATGACTGCGACTGGCGGCATACGCTGCCGCCATCGCTGCATGTTCGTTGCGTTCTTCTTCATTCCGGCGATGCGTCGTTTCCATTAACAGTTGATGCGCCAATGAAAACCAAGGATATTTGGCAATCAATGATTTTAATTCCGATGCGGTTTTTTCCCCGGCGCATGTCGGAACGGTAAGCAATGTATAGAATTTTACCGTGTTCATTTACCAGTTAGCGACTGCCGTATTAAAAATATTTTCCACCAATATGTCCACTATTTCGACGACCAGACGGTCTTGCACCTCGTCCAATGACTGCACAGCGGAAAAATCGGCTTCCGCCGAAAAAGACTGGTCATAGCTTTGTTCTTCATCAATTGCATTGGTGAACCGTACTTTTACTGTTATCTTCAATGTGTTTAACGCCGCCATTTCGTTTGCCTGCACGGCTTTCGACACTACATCATACCCCGTGATTTCCCCTTCAAAATAAAGGTCGCTGCCGTCGTTCACAAATTCCAGTTTTGTCTGTCGGCGGAATTTGGTCGTCAATGCTTCGGTAAAGGTATTGCTCAAAGTAGGCATCACCGTTGGCGCCATGTTCTGGAAATAATCAATGCGAATGGTCTTTACATCCGGCGAAATGGACGTACCCGTGAAAGAATAACCGCCGCGGCAGGCAGGGAACAATACTGTTGCGGCGAACAGCAAAGCCAATAATTGAACATATATTTTTTTTGAACTTTTCATTTCGAGGCGTGATGGAATATTATTTTTCATATCAATTTTCCAACTGGTATTCTTTTATTTTGCGGTACAGTGTGCGTTCTGAAATACCCAAATCCTGTGCGGCTAATTTGCGTTTGCCGCTGTGGCGTTCCAGCGCCTTCCGTATGAGTTCTTCTTCTTTCTCCTGTATCGAAAGCGTTTCTTCCACTTCTTCGGGAACGATTTTTCCCGGCGGTGCATAACTTTCCTGCGCCGGTATAATATAATTGTCCGGGACTGCCGTCCTGCCCTGTACCGTAGGCGCAGCATGGGTTATCGCGCCATGCATTACCCGTTTCAAATCATTTATATCCTGCCGCATGTCGAACAAAATTTTGTATAATATCTCGCGCTCCGAAGCAAAATCCGTTGCGGCAGGCTTGCCCTGGTAAAGGATAGGCAGCTTGGTTATTTCCTGTTCCGGCAAGTAACGGCGCAAGGTTTCGGCGGTAATGGTGCGGCTGTTTTCAATGACCGATAGCTGCTCTACCACATTTTTCAACTGGCGCACATTGCCAGGCCAGTAGTAAGCCAGCAATACCTGCTGCGCTTCGCCTGCAAGCGCCACTGCAGGCATACGGTAACGCTCGGCAAAATCGGCGGCGAATTTGCGGAACAGCAAATAAATATCTTCCTCGCGTTCGCGCAACGCCGGTATATGGATAGGCACCGTATTTAACCGGTAATACAAATCTTCGCGGAAACGCCCCGATTGCACGGCTTGCATCACATTCACGTTGGTTGCGGCAACCACACGGACGTCGGTTTTTTGCACTTTGGAAGAACCGACTTTCAGAAATTCGCCCGATTCCAGCACGCGCAACAAACGCACTTGCGTGGTCAGGGGCAATTCCGCCACTTCGTCCAAAAAGACAGTGCCTTTATGGGCTTCTTCGAAATAACCTTTGCGCATATCGTGCGCGCCGGTGAACGAGCCTTTTTCATGACCGAACAATTCCGAATCAATGGTGCCGTCGGGAATTGCGCCGCAATTCAC
>JAIRLT010000095.1 GCA_031259225.1 Prevotellaceae bacterium | reverse complement strand
CAATTAGTCACATTAGCACATTAAACAATTAATCACATTAGGAACCGGATTGCTTCACGGCTCGTTCCTCGCCGTTCGCAATGACGGTGCGACAATTTGAAATGCACCCTATATTTTAGCTTATTCCAAATTTCCCCGCACTTTGGTAAGGAAGGTTTTCATTTTCCCGCTGTCTTTTTCCTTGATGATGTCAAGGAGCGTGGCTAATTCGGCGCGTATGTTTTCGATTTGCGGGGTGGTAAAAGGGTTGAACAGGATTTCGGTGAGCAGGAAATCGTCTTCCGACAGCAGCCCGCGGGCAATGTCCATGTGCCGTTTGAAAGTAGTGCCCGGCGCCTCCTGGTGTTTCATCACCGAAGCGAACACCAGCGTGGAAGCAAACGGCACCGACAGCGAGTAAGCAATGGTTTCGTCATGTTCGCGGAATGAATATTCAAATACATTCAGCTTGAGCGAGCGGTACAGGTCGTTGAAAAACGCCTTTCCCACAGGATCGGATTCGGAAATAATGATGGCGTTTTGGGTGCTCAGGTTATCCAGCGTGGCGAACGTAGGTCCGAACATGGGGTGTGACGACACGTAGCGGAAGCCGCTCTGCGCGTAGTATTCCTGCAAGCCGGTCTTCACCGACGCAATGTCCGAAAGGATACACTGCGGCGGCAGCAGCGGCGTTACTTTCCGGAAAGCCTCCACCGTGTATTTAAGGGTAACGGCGTTGATGAGCAGTTCCGGCTCGAAGGCTGCGATTTCCTCGTAGCGCGTCATCCGGCAGGTGTTGAACACAAAGCGCAGCCGCTTTGAGTCAATGTCGAACAAGGCTACTTCGTGTTGCAGGCACAACACATCGGTGAGGAACGTGCCCATCTTCCCGGCGCCAAGAATAAGAATTTTCATAATATACGAATTACACGGATTTTTACGGATTACACGGATGAAAGTGCAAAGATAGCATATTTTATTAGTAAATAAACGGGTTGCATAATCCGAAAATTTTACATACATTTGTCGGGAAATAAATAGCATAGCTATGGTAACAATGAATATAACATTTGATAACCCGGCGATTTTACCGGCGCTGGAAGCGTTAATAACAAATTTAAAAGGCGTCAAAGAAGTAACCATAAGTGATGGCAATGCCGCTGAAATGCCCAATGCCGAGACCCGTGCAGCCATACAGGAACTGCGTGCGGGAAAAGGTATCAAGTGTAAAAATATTGACGATTTGTTTGAACAGTTGAACGGTTAAAATACCTTGGAACTGGTTGCCACCGGAACGCACAGTGATTTATTTTAAATCAGGTAAGGAGTGTTGCGGGTAAGTTCAAATAATAAATGCCACGGGCTACGGCAATAAGCGCCGTAGCGTTTTTATGTCGCCGCTGGAAAAAAATTCGTGGCGGGCTTCATCGCCGGAAATATTGAGGCGTTTATCTTGTGATAGCAGGAATTTTACACGCTGCGCCACTGCCGGGGCAGGGTCTAAAATAGCCACACCGTCGCCGGTAATTTTCCGGATGGCGGGAATTAAGAACGGGTAATGCGTACATCCCAGCACTAAATGGTCGATATGGGCATGCAGCATCGGGCGGATATATTTTTCCAAAAGCCTTTGCGCTTCTTCGCCGCCGGTGGCGCCGCTTTCCACCAATTCAACCAAACCGTCGCCGGGTTGTTCGATGATTTGCACATGCCCGGCAAAGCGTTCCAGTGTTTCGTGGTAGAGCCGCCCTTTGAAGGTGCCTTGCGTAGCCAGTACGCCTACCACGCCGGTAACAGAATGCAAAGCTGCCGGTTTCACTGCCGGTTCCATGCCGACAAAAGGAAGGGGATAGGCGGCGCGCAAATGCCCGATAGCGGCGGCAGTAGCGGTATTGCAAGCCACCACAATTAACTTGCATTGATGCTGCCCTATCAAAAAATCTATGATACGGTCGCTGCGTTCGATGATTTCGCCGGGGGACTTTTGCCCATAAGGGCAATAGGCGCTGTCGGCATAATAAACGGTATGTTCGCGGGGTAACAGTTTCACCACTTCGCGCCACACCGACAACCCGCCGACACCGGAGTCAAATAACCCTATGGGCGCTTCGGGACACAAGGGAATGGAGAATTAAGAATTAGAAATTAAGAATTGGGAATTAAGAATAGCGGTAAGCAATTCTTAATTCCCAATTCTTAATTCTTAATTTATCTGGCTGTGGCAGCCGCTGTGGGAGCGACTTTGTCTGCCGGGATTTTCAACTCGGCTTTTATCAACGGCAGCACGTTCTCGCTATGGTCGGTATTGACGTACGGCATTGCGCCGACGCTGGTGTCGAAAATATAAGTAAAGCCATTTTCTTTACCCACTTTGACGATAGCCGCATTGGCTTTTTCGATGACCGGGCGCAGTAAAGTCTGTTGCATTCTGGAAAAATCTTCTTGCGCCGTGCGTTGAAATTCTTCAATGCGCTGGTTCATTTCCTGCAGTTCCTTTTGCTTCGCTTCCCGGATGGCGTCGCTCCAAGTCGCCTGTCTGGTTTGGTACATATTCAATTTATTGTTCAGCTCCACTTGCAAGGTTTCAATTTGTTCTTGCAAGTCTGCACCGTAAGCTTCCATTTTTGCTTGTGCGGAGTCGCGTTCAGGCATCAGCACGATAAGTTCCGATACGTTCAAATGCCCGAATTTATAAGTATGTTGGGCGGTTGCCGGCAAGGTTATACCTACTGCCAAAACAAGGATTACGATTATTTTTTTCATAAAAACAGTTATAATTATAGATAATGTGTGCAAAGATACTTATTTTTTTATAATTTATGATTTAATAATAAAAAATATCTTATGGGGCATTAAATGCAAGGGTTATACCAATGCTTAATTCATTTTCAATATGGATTGGAAGATAGCCAATCCGTCGGTGTTTCCCAACTCCGCATCGGCGGCGCGTTCGGGGTGCGGCATCATGCCGTATACGTTCTTTGTTTTATTGCAAATGCCGGCAATATTATTTACCGAGCCATTGGGGTTCGCCTGTTCCGAAACTACGCCGTTTTCATCGCAATACCGGAACAGTACCTGTCCGTTCTGCTGCAATTCCGTCAATGTTTCCACACCGGCGTAGTAGCGCCCTTCGGCATGCGCGATGGGAATTTTCAGCGGTCGTGCGGCGTCCAAAAATTTCGTAGCATACGATGTTTTGCCGGCGGGTAACAAGTAGCTGTTTTTGCAAATAAATTTCTGGCTTACGTTGGGCAGCAATGCGCCCGGCAATAATCCGCTTTCGCACAGGATTTGAAATCCATTGCATACGCCCATGACAAAACCGCCCTTGCCGGCAAATTCCATTACTTCGCGCATAATGGGCGAAAACTTCGCCAGTGCGCCGCAGCGTAAGTAGTCGCCATACGAAAAACCGCCCGGTAACAGGATACCGTCCACTTTTTTTAAGTCGTGGTCTTTGTGCCATAATTCCACTACTTCCTGCTGCAATTTATCGCGGAAAGTATAAATCATGTCGTGGTCGCAATTGGAACCGGGGAAAATTACTACGCCAAATTTCATTGTTATGTTGTTAATTCGTTTATTTGCGCGCTTGCCGCCCATTTTAGCGCACGGTGTTTTTTACAAAATTACAAAAATTCCGCTATATGCAGGTAAATAACCATGCCCCATAGCAACAGCCAGCAGAAGATTTTCATTTTCCTCCTGCCCGGTTGCGCCAAATAGTTAGCCGTAATTACCGCTACCGGCGCTGCAAGCAAAGGCATTGCCTGGTAATTGCAGGACGGGTAAAAAATGATGCCGGCAGTTACCAACAGCAACATCCACCTGAAAATAGTACGGATGTGCAAAATCTTTATTTTATTAGCCGAATATTTTGTTAATGTATGCGTCAATGATAAAAACAGCAGGAATGCCGTGCCGGCGAAAAACACAAATAACGGCATATTACCGGAAAGCGTTTCCGGCAAGCCTTGCGGCAGCAGCGTCAAAAACGACTCCCTTGCGATGGCGGTATCTTTTGTGGTCATCCAGTAGTAAAAAAGTACATAGGCATACGGCGTGAGGGCGCCGAAAAAAGAGATGACCCAATCGCGCCAGGCGAAGGCACGCAAAACAATTATTGCAACTGGCAATAACAGCAACAACAATAACGCCGGCGGAAAACACAATGACGCCAGCGAAAAGCAAAACGATGCAATAAACAACTCTGCCAATCCGGGCAGGCGTTGATGAGAGGCGAATAAAAAATGCAGTCCTATAAAATTTAACAACGCCACCGCCTGTATCCCGGAAAACCATTGCGTAGCGGGGATAGCAGAAGAAAATAAAACATAGAGCAGCGGCAATAAAAATTCATTCGCCGGATGAAATAAATGACGATTATTGAGGACAAGCAGCGAAGCGGCGGAAATAAATGTCAAGATAAATGCCATAAACGTCCATATTTTCGTACCCGGCAACAACCCCATCCACAACGAATGCGCTTGCATTTGTTGGTACGTCTCAGCGGGAGGAATTTCCGCAAGCGAAAACAGCGAGGGTATCCACAGCACGAACAACAGCAAAAAGCAAACGCTTAATGCAAAAAAGGTGTTTCGTTTCAAGGAACCTGCCAGCATAAAATTTACAATTTAAGGTTTATTAAAATCATTGGGGTTTATTAAAATCATCGCGGCGTCCATCCTCTTCGTGCAAGCAGTCTACCCCGATGTCCCGCCGGAAATACATATCTTGAAAATGAATGGCGGCAACAGCGGCATACGTTTTTTCACGCGCCGCCGGTAAACTTTCCGCCAGCGACGTAACCGCCAGCACGCGCCCGCCGGCGGTAACCGGTGTATCCTGCTGCTGCGCTGTGCCGGCATGAAAAACGGTGCTTCCTTTCACGTCCTGCAAGCCGGTTATCGGGTAGCCTTTCCCGTACGTTCCGGGGTAGCCGCCCGACACGCACATGACCGCCACTGCCGTTGCCGGCGCTATGGCACAGGTTTTTGTACCGAGGGTCTGTTGCGCCACGCCTTCGAACAAATCCAGTAAATCGGATTGCAGGCGCGGCAACACCACTTCGGTTTCGGGATCGCCTAAACGCACATTGTATTCAATCACGTAAGGCGCGCCGTTCACGTTCATCAATCCAAAGAAGAGGAAACCTTTGTAGGTAATGCCCTCTTGTTGCAGCCCGGCAATAGTGGGCTGTATAATCTGCTGTTCCACCTTTTGCAAAAACCCCGGCGTGGCAAAAGGTACCGGCGACACAGCGCCCATGCCGCCGGTATTCGTCCCGGTATCATTATCGCCCACGCGCTTGTAGTCTTTGGCTTCGGGCAATAATTTATAATTTTTCCCGTCGGTCAATATAAAGACCGAAAGTTCTATTCCCTGCAAAAATTCTTCAATAACCACTTTGCTGCTTGCCGCGCCGAACATGCCTTGCAGCATGTTCCGCAACTGTTGTTTTGCTTCGTCGCGCGAATGGATAATCAACACGCCTTTGCCGGCAGCCAGCCCGTCGGCTTTGAGTACGTAGGGCGCCTGCAATTCGTCGAGGAACTGTTCGCCCGCAGCGATTGTGCCGGCGGTAACAGTCCGGAAACGCGCCGTAGGAATGCCATGACGCTGCATGAAGTTCTTGGCAAAATCCTTGCTGCCCTCCAATTGTGCGCCCCGCTTGCAAGGTCCGATGACGGGTATTTTATCGGTCGCTTCGTCGTCGGCGAAAAAATCGGCAATACCGTTCACCAACGGCTCTTCGGGACCTACGACTATCAGGTTTATTTTTTGCTCCAGCGTGAACCGTTTCAACGCTTCAAAGCCGGTTGCGGCAATAGCTACGTTTTCGCCGATGGTAGCCGTGCCGGGATTGCCGGGGGCAATAAACAGTTTTTCCAAACGGTTGCCCTGCGCCAGTTTCCATGCCAACGCATGTTCCCTTCCGCCCGAACCAAGTAATAATACACGATATTTCATTATTTCAGATTTACGGATTGGGCTGACGCCGCATATCCACATTAAAAATTACATTATAATCGCTTTGCATTTCCAGCCTTTGGCATAAATGAAATCCAAGACAACCGGCAGGGCAAACCAAAGGTTTTTTGCCGACTTGCGCGAATCGTGGAATACCACAATGTCGCCCGGTCGCAGGGATTTTATGACGCCGCGCACGCATGCTTTGCCCGTCAAACTGCGGCTATAGTCGCGGCTCAGGATGCTCCACATAATAATATTATAGCGTTCCCCGACCATTCGCGCCTGATGCGGTCCGATGCGCGCATACGGCGGACGAAATAAATTATTGCCGATAAAACTTTCCGCCAAATCCACATCGCGCAGGTAGACGCCGGTATCCATTCCCCAGCCCTTGATATGGCTGTACGAATGATTGCCGACGGCATGCCCGTGCGCTTTAATTTGTTCAAATAACCCGGGGTTCATTTCTACATTTTTCCCCAGACAGAAAAAAGTAGCTTTGGCATTGAATTTCGCCAACTGGTCGAGTACCCATGGCGTTACTTCAGCCGTTGGTCCGTCGTCGAAAGTCAAATAAATACCGTCTTTTTCGTCGGGAAAATCCCAGATAAAATTCGGGAATAAATTACGTATAAATTGCGGCGGACTGATGCGCATGTGCTAAATAAATTGTTGCACAAAGATACAAAAATAGTCATAAGTCGGCTGACGCGCTGGTGCAATTTCTAATTTCTGATTTCTAATTTCTAATTGGCTGACGCGGCAGCCATTTTCTAATTTCTGATTTCTAATTTCTGATTTCTGATTAGCTGACGCGGCAGCCATTTTCAACTTTCAACTTTCAACTTTCAACTATTTTCGTATCTTTGTAGGAAAATAAGCGCTATGAAACAACGAATATATATTGATACATCTGTAATCGGCGGATATATGACCCGGAATTTGCTAAGGATACCATTCCTTTTTTTGAAAATTTAGACGGTGGGGAACGAATTATACTGTTGTCAGACCAACTCAACAAGGAATTGGAAAAAGCGCCGGAACATGTCAGGGGATTATTAAAAACTTTTTCACCTGCTTATACGGAATATGTAGAAATGA
>JAIRLT010000106.1 GCA_031259225.1 Prevotellaceae bacterium | reverse complement strand
TAAAGTCATACGCGCGATTAGCGGTCGTTATGTACATCGTTACATCGCCCTGCTCCGCCGGCGTAACGGGCGTATCGGGATTGTCCGAAGGGACGCCTTTGCATGCCCACACCGTTAACATAAAGAAGCAGGCCGGCAGTAAAAGCATCGTTACATACGTATTCTTTTTCATGGATACTCCTTTTTATGGTAATGTGACTTTTGACACGTTAAGCGTTTTAGCCGCGATATTAATCGTAAGCCTGTAATTATCGGAGGGAATAACGGGGTCGCCGTCGCCGTTGGGAATATCAAAATTATTGCCGGTGAGCGCAGGAAATACCGGTTCACCGGTTATGATATATTGCGACGCATTTTGCTGGTTAGCCCATCCGCTGTTATCGTAAATTCCGAAGCCGGCGTAGTGGTCGTGCGCTCCGGGCATACTCACGGTGGCTTGATATACATTTTCACTGATTTTTCTGAGCAGTATAAATTGCTGGACGTTCCCAAATCCCCAATCGGTGGTAACGATATTCCTGCTGGGATACACCGCTTTCAATTCTTCGGTGGTAATTTTAACAGGATACCCTAATCCGTAGCCGCAAGCGAGCAAATAATCAGGGTGACTTGGGGAAGCTACGCCAATAATGACGTGTTTCCGGACGGGATTATAGTAGAGCGTATATTCTCCCGTTTCACCCAGAAATTTCACTTTATTCGCATTGATGCGCTCGAAGAAATCCACATTATACACGACGGTTCTTGACGCGAGGTCGTTGTACACATGATATTCCTGATTTTTTGTCAATGTAGTAGCGAAAGTGTAAAACTCCTCATTGTTAATCGCGGTTTCTGTAAAATCGTCAAGCATAAAATTAGGCGTCGCATACGCCGCGCCGGTTTGTGACGCCTCAAAACGGTAGTTGTCGAACGTAAAGGCGGTGGCAATGTCGCTGTTTGCAAATGCAAAGAGACTGCCGCCGGTTTCTCCGATGAGTTGTATTTTGCCGTTACTGTCGCCCCACACCAATCCCGAATAATCTATCTGATTGCCGGCAGTAATTTTTTGGGCTATCCGGTAGGTAAACGACCGGCTCAGTACCACGTCGGTTACGGCATAATTATCCCTGTTGCCGGCTTGCGGCGTCAGGGGATATACTCCGCCGTTATCTATGACTAAGTACAATTGTGTAAAGTAAGGGCGATTTCCCGTGAAACCGGTCAGTTCGCGGGTATCCGTGCCATTTCTGGTATTGGCAAGCGTCAGTACAAAACTTATCGGCGCATTGTCGGGCATGTTGTCCACCAATGGAATGAAAATTTTTGTCGACACGTTGGCGCTTGTTTCGCCTGTGCGCAAGTCAAGCGTAGTAACGGGTACGGTCTTATTATCCAACACAAGGCTCACTGCCAAGGTTGAAAGCGTTATTTCAGGGTCGGATACGGCGGCTGTAATCGTTACGGAATCGCCGTAGGTAAAAGAAGCAGGCTCTATCGTTGCTGATGTAATTACAGGAACGGATGGTTGCGGCGGGTCGCCATACCTGTTGTCATCACAGGATACCGACAGCAGCAACGCTGCCATGCTTATTAAAAAAATGTTGGTTATCTTTTTCATATTTTATAGTTTTGCAAATTACATTGTTCATTATTCATTATTTAGTATCCCGGATTTTGCACGAGATTAGGGTTTTGGTCAATGACTACCTGTGGAATAGGCAACTTATAGGAGTTTTGCGTAAACGGATATTGTTGCGCCGGGCGTCCCGAGTCTTTGGCATATACCGCATTCATCACTTCTTCTACTTTGTCGAGGCGTACTAAATCAAACCAGCGTTCGCCTTCCAATGCCAGTTCCAACCGACGTTCCTTCAGTAGCGTATTCAGGGCGCTTTCCTTGCCTGCCGTAGCCGACGAGGGCAAGTTGCTCAATCCCGCGCGTTGCCGGATGCGGTTAATAATAGTTGCCGCGCCCGCAAAATCGGGATTGTCTTTCATGATTAACGCTTCGGCTTTCAGCAGCAGCAGGTCGGCATAACGGTACTTGATCATGTTGCTGTATGCACAACGATATTTGTAGGCGAAAGGATAGTTGTTGGCAGGGTAATAAATAGACCATTCGCAATCATACCACACCACCGTTTCGTTAAGCCGTTTGGTGTCGCCCTCATCCTGAAACGCCTTGAGCAGGTCGCGCGAAGGGGTTATCCACTTCGCCCATGTAAAATAGAATGTCCAGTCTTCTAACGGTCGTCCCAACATCCAAACGAGCCAATTGCCGCTGCCGGTGAAATACTGCGCTTCGTAGATTACTTCCTTGCTGTTGCGCGTAATGGGAGCTATTGCCTTATTGTCCTGCCCGACCGGCTTGGAGGGATCTTCCAGTACTACGCCAAATAAGGTGCTGAAATCATTTTCCAAATCAATTCCGTCGGCGCCCACGGCGTCGCAGTATTGAATGACCTTGTCATAATCACGCAACGGCTTTTCGGCATATATTTTTGCCAGCAGCGTGCGGGCAACGGTTTTGGAAAATTGCGTTTTGTCGTTCGGGTCATTGTCGGGCGCATCATTCAGCGCCTCCAGTAAATCTTGTTCTATTTGCTGGTAAACCTCTAATTCCGATGTCTGCGGCGGAAAGTATGAGTCATACACTTCTGCCACGTTTTCGGAAGTAATATCGCCGGCGGTGGTAGTAATCAGCGGCACATTGCCCCAAATACGCGCCATGTCGAAATAAATCATGGAGCGGAAAATAAGCGCTTCCGCTTTGTACTGCGCCCGTTCGGCGGCTGTGAGCGCAGGGTCGGGGCAGGCGTCAATGTTATTGATAAGCAAATTGACCACTCCGACATCTTCCATGTATCTCTGCCAGTCGCGATACAGGTTGCTGTTGGAACCTTCAATAGAATTGACTTCAAACGGCGTCGTTTCACTGTTCGGAGAGCCGGCATAAGCATTGTCCGAATGGCTTTCGTTGAGCAAAAGCATATCAAGGTACCAATGCTCCTGACGGTTTCTATACTTGTCGTGAATAGTCGTGCGGTAGCTTAGTATAGCTGCCTTATCTTTAAAAACGACCCTTACGCTGTCGGTGGCGATACCTTCGGTTACGTCCGAATAGGTATCCAGCGGATCATAGTCCAGCGAGCAGGATGCGGCAATGAATGCCACACTGCATAATAATATAAGTATGTTTTTACGTTTCATATTTTTTAATTTTTAAAATTCAACATTAATTCCAAATACATACGTCCGGCTATGCGGATAGGTTCCCCAGTCGATGCCCTGTACGGCGCCGCTGTTGCCCCACTGGTTTACTTCGGGGTCCATGCCCGAATACGCCGTCCATGTGAGCAGGTTCTGCGCTGTGAAATAAGGCTGCAGGCGGGTGATGCCTAATTTTTGGAGAAAACGCCCGGTAAAATTATACGAAAGCGTAATATCTTTCACCCGCAGGTAACTGCCGTCTTCAATCACATACGACGACGGCTCAATGTAAAAGCCTGCTTTGGGTACGTCGGTAATTTGCCCCGGCGTGCGCCAGCGGTCAAGTACGCGCGTCGATTGGTTTTTCAAATCGAACATTCCCTCCATTTCGTATTTTGATGCATTGAAAATATCGTTGCCGTAGGAGCCTTGTAAAAATATACTCAGGTTAAAATTCTTCCATGAAAACGTATTGGTCAACCCGAACGTAAAATCAGGATTGGGGTCTCCGATGTAGGTTTTGTCGGTTGAGCTTACCCTGCCGTCGTTGTTCAGGTCGCGGTACATCAGTTCACCGGTTTCGGGATCTACCCCGTCGCTGATATACCCGTAGAAGCCGCCCAATGCCCGTCCCGGTTCATTACGTACCACAGGTGTTTCGTGCAGGGCGTCGGTAGTGGTGGCAGTGTAGTAAATCTTTTGCAGTTCCAGCGCTTCCAGTTTATTCCGGTTAAACGAGATATTGAAATCGGTATTCCATGTCAGTTCGCCTTGCAGGTTGCGCGAATTGACCGAAAATTCAAATCCGTGGTTGGTCATTACGCCTTCGTTACGTACAATGCTATTGGCAGCGGCGGCGCCCGCAGGCAGCGACACGTTCATCAACATGTCGGTTGTGCGTTTATAATAATAATCCATCGTTATATTTAACCGGTTAAGTAATGCCAGATCTATGCCGACGCCGGTCTGCGAGGTGGTTTCCCATGTTAGATCAGCGGTACGCAGGTTAGCTTGACTGATCGTAGCCAGGGCGTCGCTTTGCCCGTCTATCCACCATTGTACACGGGTAACGCTGTAGCGTTGCAAGTAGGCATAGTCGCCTACGCCCGACTGGTTGCCCGTTTGTCCCCATCCGCCACGGATTTTCAAATCATCCAACCATTCCAGAGCACTCATAAATTCTTCAGATGACAGGCGCCATGCGGCAGAGAACGACGGGAAGACGCCCCAGCGGTGGTCGGGGTGCAACTTTGATGAACCGTCGGCGCGCACATTAGCGGTAAATAAATATTTGCTGTCGAAGTTATACGCCACGCGTCCAAAATACGACATAATGCCCCATTGTGCGCCGCCTGTGCCGGTGTTGTCCCATGCAATTTTATTAGCGACGTTCAGCGTCTTAATCTGATCATCTTTATAGTGCGAAGCATTTATCCAACTGTTGGTATAATCGGAATCCGTCCACGAACTGCCGAGCATAGCTTCGACGGTATGTTTGGAAAAGGATTTTTTATACGACAACACATTGTCGAATACCAGCACGGTGTTCATATTGCGGTTATCCCATCCGCTGCCCCAGTCGTCGCGGTCGGCGCCGTGAACGGGCGGAGTGAAGCCGGTGTTCAACCCGTTTCGCCGGTCGAGGGTAAAGGACGACTTAAAGGTTAATTCGGGGATGAAGGTCAGCAACACGTCGCCCGAAGCAATCAAGCGGTTTTCGCGGCTGCTGTCATCTTTGCCGTTTTCTATTTCTTCTATCGGGTTGGCAATATTCTGTCCGTAAAACGAGCGATTGTACAAGCCCGTTACCGGGTCTTTGATGCCGATACTGGTAGGCAGGTTGACTACCGACAATACCACCCCGCCGCGGTTGGAGCCTTGTCCGGTAGTGATACCGTTGCTTAGATTGTCGGAATAGCTGAT
>JAIRLT010000034.1 GCA_031259225.1 Prevotellaceae bacterium | reverse complement strand
ACGCATCCTACACGCCTCTTAGATTGTCCGTAGGACATTCACGGTATATGTCCTAACGGACAAAATCGTTCATTTTCATGGTATGCTATTGACATGGAAGCCGTAAACGGCTATTTCTTATCTCAGTTGCATTTACTACTTGAACTTACTCAGCCGATGTTTCATCCTGTGTCTTTTCTTTTTTATTTACCGGTTTCGCTCATATTTTATTACAAATATGTTCTATTTATCGCAAAAGAGTATCATTTTGACATAAAATTTTTGAATTTATGTAAAAAAATGTACAACTTTAACGAAAATTCAACCAAAATGAATAAAAACACAAGCGAATTTAATGCAAATACTAATAATTTCGGCATAAAGTCGCCTGACTTTAGCGCAAAGTCGCCTGACTTTGGCGTAAAGTCACCTGACTTTGGCGTAAAGTCGCCTGACTTTGGCGTAAAGTCGCCTAACTTTGGCGCAAAATCGCCTGACTTTGGTGCAAAGTCACATGCATTTTATATGCCCCGCCGCGAAACCAGTCACTGACGCGAAAAAATTTCAGAAATTATCGGATAACAACCATACAATTATCAGTTATTATTTATTAACCAAGATTTACTTTGTCTATGGAATTAAAAAAACAAAAAAAATCAAGCAGCAGGCTCTTTCAAAGAGTATGCTTTGTCGCAGGCATATGCCTGTGGTGGATGTGCGGCATTGCGTCAGCAAACGCGCAAGGACAAACAAAAACCATCGCCGGAACGGTGGTGGACGCCAAAGGGGAAACAATTGCCGGCGTTTCCGTTTTCGAAAAGGGAACGACCAATGCAACGATGACGGATGTAAATGGGACATTTTCCATTATCGTACGCGAAGGTGCGGCGTTGAATGTTTCGTTTCTGGGGTACAACACGCAATCGTATGTGGTAGGCGCAGCCAATACTGTGCGGATTGTATTGCAGGAAGACAGTAAAGTACTGGACGAAGTAGTCGTTGTCGGCTACGGGATGCAGCGGAAAGAAAACCTCACTGGTGCGGTAGTGTCGGTAGATGTAGAAAAAACACTTGCCAGCCGTCCCATTGCCGACGTTGGGCGCGGATTGCAGGGCTCCGTACCGGGCTTATCGGTGGTAGTCGCCAGTGGTGAAATCGGCTCCAACCCGATTATGAAAATCAGGGGACAGGTAGGCTCTTTACAGGGAAGTTCTTCGCCTTTAATTTTGTTGGATAATGTAGAAATCCCAAGTATCCAATTGGTCAATCCGGATGACATTGAGTCTATATCCGTGTTAAAGGATGCTGCTTCGGCTTCTATTTACGGCTCAAAAGGCGCCTTCGGTGTTATTTTGATAACGACCAAAAAAGGCGCAAGAACGGAATCTATTTCGGTAACCTATTCGGCGAATTTTTCGTGGCAGAACAGGGCAAAAGAATTAAATATGGCAACCATCGACGGGTTGCAATATGTCTTGGATGCCGCCCGAAGCCGTAATCCCGAAAATCCCGGCACCGGCGCCGTCGGTAATATGTGGAAAATAAATGAAGAGAGCCTTGCAAGGGCAAGGGCATGGGTAGACAAGTACGGCAGCACAGTGAAACCGGACGACCCGGTGCTGTATAACAGGGACTGGTATGTAGATGCTGCCGGTGTCAAGTTAGGCGTACGTACTTACAATGCGGTGGATGCCTTGGTGAAGGACTGGGCGCCGACCATGACGCATAACTTATCCCTCAACGGGCGGTCGGGTAAAACAACTTACTATATCGGGTTAGGCTTTTTAGACCAGTCGGGAATGACAAAGCCTGCCAAACAGGATGATTTCAAACGCTACAATGCCTCTGTGAGCGTTACAACGGATGTAAATAAATACTTGACATTACACGGCGGCGCTATTTATTCCGACCGGACGAAACGCTATCCGAGCCAGGGTAATATTGCGAATGACCCCTGGTTATATGCTTACCGCTGGGGTAGCCTGATGCCCTTAGGTACGGTTGATCAACAGGGTAATCCGATGCAAGAACCCGTTTACCAATTAGCAGCAACAACCACCTCTTCCATTCGTAATGTATATATGAATATAAACCTTGGAGCTACCATTAACTTTACGGAAGATTGGAACCTTCAATTCGACTATGCACATACGAAACAGGAAAATATAAGCGAAGGATCTTACCCGACTTTCAGGGGAGGGGATATATTATATTCGCCCGTACTATGGGTGGATGAAAACGGTAACCAGGTATTTGTGGATGACGAAGGGAACATAACGGAAAACGGGGGAGTTCCCGCCTACAGGTTCAATCAGATAGATTTTTGGACATACGGCGTAACAAGCAGCTCTATTAGCCGCTCCTCAAGTTCTACCGACAATAATACGTTTAATGTATATTCTACGTATAACCTTAAATTAGCGGAATGGCATGTATTCAAGTTTATGCTTGGGATGAACAGCAGCGCTAACCGGTGGGCGGATCATTGGGCGTCAAGGACAGATTTGCTGGATTTTGAAAACCCGCAATTTAATTATGCTATCGGTACAAAAGATATGGGCGGAGGCGCTAATTGGGATGCCCAACTAGGTTTCTTCGGGCGTATCAATTATGCGTTTGACAATAAATATTTACTGGAAGCCAATTTGCGTTATGACGGGTCTTCTAAATTTCCGCAAAGGGTACAATGGCAATGGTTCCCTTCTTTCTCGGCAGGATGGATACTGAGCCACGAAAAATTTATGAAACCGCTGGAAACAATATTAAGCTTTGCTAAAATTAGAGGTTCGTATGGTATTGTTGGTGACCAATCGGTTTCCAACAGTTTGTATGTGCCGGTATTAAGCCGGTCTGAAACGGAATGGCTGGGAACCGATGGACGGTATTTGGGCTTTTCAGCGCCGTCGGCGGTATCCGGCGACATCACCTGGCAGACGATTGCCAATTTGGATATTGGCGTTGATTTACGGCTGGTAAAAAATATGATAGGTATATCTTTTGACTGGTTCCGTCGCGATACGGAAAACATGATTGTCGGGGGAGATGCCTTGCCTCATACCTATGGTGCGGGCGCTCCACAGGGTAATTACGGCAACCTGCGCACCTATGGCTGGGAGATAGCATTGGACTTTAATTACAGGTTCGCTAACGGATTAGGCATAAATGCGCTGGCGACTTTGGCGAATGCGAGTACCCGTGTAACAAAAGGCGCCGATTACCTGACGCCTTGGGAAGACAGGTCTATTGGTTCCAATTGGTCTACCGGTGCACATTACGGCGATATCTGGGGATACATAACCGACCGGTTGTACCAGGAAGAAGATTTTGTACATGGTCCCGACGGAAAAATACAGAAAACGACGATTATTATCGACGGCACAGCTAAAGAGTCGTACGAGTTGGCTGGTACTAATCCGGTGTACCAAACTTTTCTTGAAAACGGTGACGGCGTAGTGATATTCCGCCCCGGCGATGTGAAATTTGTAGATTTGAACGGCGACGGGTACATCACTTCCGGACGTGGTACTTTCGGCGACCCTGGCGACCGGAAAGTTATCGGGAATACTACGCCGCGCTACGAATACGGCTTCCGGCTGGGAGCGGATTATAAGGGATTTGACGCTTCCATATTTTTTCAGGGCGTGGGTAGCCGGCAGATATGGGGCTCGGGGCAATTAGCTATTCCGGGTTTCCATGCTGACGACGGCGCCATGCCGCAAGCCATAGCCGGCGATTACTGGCGTCCTGACCGGACAGGCGCTTTTTATCCCCGTGCATGGCATAATGGCAGTTCAAATACCAATTATAGCCTGCAAGTACAAAACCGGTACTTATTGAACATGGCTTATTTGAGGATAAAGAACATCACCATTGGCTACACCCTTCCCGAAAAGTGGTTGAAAAAAATCTACCTGTCGAATGCCCGCGTTTATGCGTCGCTGGAAAATTTCTTTACATTCGACCATCTCAGGGGATTGCCCATTGACCCGGAAGCCATTTCGGGGTATTCCATGTTTAGCAGTAATAACAGCTATAATTCAGGACGTACGGGAACAGGCTCGCCAATGTTTAAGTCAGCCTCTGTGGGCGTACAATTAAGTTTTTAACCAAAAATAATAATGGAAAAATATGAACACAACAATGAATATAAAAACAACAATAATACTGCTTTCTTCGCTTATACTGTTTTCCCTTACCGGTTGTGAAGATTACCTCGACCGCCCGCAATTGACGCAGTCGAATGATGATAACTACTGGACAGACGAAAATAAATTAAGATTGTATGCTAATGGATTTTATCCACGTTATTTTGTAGGGTATAATACTGCAAATAAATATGCTTATACAGCACATAACGGGTATCGTTTCAACGATGATGTGATAAACAATGGTACGCAAACGAATTTTGAACTTTCCGTACCCTCCAGCCGGGGCAGTACCTCTGCCTCCGACCTGGATGAATGGTTAGCAGGATACAGCGGTCCCACCTGGAATTTTGCATGGCTGCGTAAAGCCAATATTATGCTTGACCGTATTGAAACCCGGATGGGCAGTATCCTCACTGCGGAGCAAAAGAACCACTGGACGGGAATAGCGCGTTTCTTCCGGTCAATAGATTATGCCGGATTAGTAACGGTATTCGGCGATGTGCCTTACTACGACCATGAATTGAAAGATACCGACTACGACGACCTTTACAAACCGCGTACGCCCAGGAATGAAGTCATGGATGCAGTATACGATGACTGGAAGTTTGCACTCTATAATGTTAGGGTGGATGACGGCGCAATGAATGTAAACCGGTATGTAGTGGCAAGCCTTATCAGCCGGCTGGCATTATTTGAAGGCACATGGCAAAAATACCATAAAAACGATACCGAACGCGCCAGGAAATTTTTAAGTTTGGCGGTAGAAGCGGCAGAAGTGGTAAAGAATAGCAACAAATATAGTTTCGATACCGAATTTCGTGCGCTGTTTGGCTCCTATGATTTAGCAGGCAGTAAAGAAGTGATATTCTACCGGCATTACGATGTGGCTCATGACGTCCTCCATGCGGTGGCGCATAGCTGTAATATGTCGGAAGGAAGATACTATAATGCCAATTTAGCTTTGGTGAAGTCATTCCTTTGCAGCGACGGCACCGACTGGCAAACGTCTTCGGATGCGGCAAACAAAGACTTTACGCTCAGTAACCTCATAGCCACCCGCGACCCGCGTTTTGAAGCGACGTTCTACAAAAAATTAACTATTAACGCCCGGAGTTCTTGCCTTTATACAGCTAAATTTATAAGCAGGAAGGGGCTTGAATATATTGATAATGGCACTGCTATTGATCAGGAACATATGGGAGCAAAAAACCAAAACGATTATCCTGTTTTACGTTATGCAGAAGTGCTGCTGAACTGGATAGAAGCAAAAGCCGAATTGGGAACACTCGGCGAAGCGCCCGTTACGCAAGCAGACATAGATGCGTCTATCAATAAAATTCGCGATAGACCCCTGCATGCAGATGCTGTTGCGGCAGGCGTGAAAAAAACGGTTGCGATGGATTTATCCGCCTTGCCGGACAGTCCCGATCGGGGCGATGTACCCCAACTGCTTTGGGAAATCCGCCGCGAACGGCGCATGGAACTGGCTTTTGAACATTCCCGCATATTAGACCTCCGGCGGTGGAAAAAATTGGAATATATGGACGATACCAAAAATCCCGATCTACTAAGGGGAACATGGATAGACGCCAATGCGCCCGAACTAAAATCAGCATTACTTATTCCTGCAGAAAAGGGCATACTGGCAGTTACCGATATGGCTGGAGTAGTAACCATTTACGATGGTAGCAATGACGCCGGCATGGTCGGTTTCTACTCGCCGACCAACATACAGGGACGCTTGCCTTTCCTTAATGTAACGGGCGTCAATCCTTATTTGGCGCCGGTGGGAAGAAACCAACGGATAGCTTATCAAAATAAGGGCTATGTATTGGATCAAACAGAAGGTTGGCCTTCGGATTTATAAGGAATAAATGTTTAATATAAAAAAATGAAATTATGAAGAGCATAAACAAATACATCAATTTACTGTTTATCCTTTTTGTTGCACTGTTTGTTTCGTGCAGCGAGGAAAAATACGATACTTCGAATTCCCCCGACTTGACTATTATAAAGAGTATAAAAATTGTTAATGGCGGTGTTACAGGTACGGAAACTATTATAGGCGCCGTGGATGAACGCACAAAAGAAATCACTTTCCCGGAAGTGCACATGGATAGCGACCTCTCCAAAGTGCAATTTGAAGCGGAAATGCCTGAACGGGCAACGTTGGATTCGGCGACTTATGATTTTTCCATTCCCGAAGGCGATGCTGAGCGGAAGAGAACCATTGCGGTGGTGAATGGTTCGAGGAAACGGGAATATTTTGTTACAATAAAATTAGATGTGCCGGTGTTGGGCGCTGATTTTTCCGATACTAAGGCAATTATAAGGCGGCGCTTATGATTGGTTATGTCCTCTATAAATTTGGCGACCTTGCGAGAGCGCCAGCCACCCCCTCTCCGCCGGGAGAGGGGGCTGGGGGGTGAGGACAAACGTTACCAACCCACGTCGTATCCGTCATTCCGACCGGAGCGCGCGAGGGACGAGCGCGCGAAGTGGAGGAAACTGCCCCGGAATGCAGGGCGATGCAAAGCAGCAAGTGCAGGACGTAGCAGATTTCTCGACTCCGCTTCGCTCCGCTCGAAATGACGGTGCGGCGGGCGTCATTGCGAGCGAAGCGAAGCAATCCAGAAGAATTGGGAATTGGCTGGCGCAAGAAAAATCAAAATAAATCGAAAATAAAATTTGGAATTAAAAAAATTAGTTTTATATTTGCGCCGTTAATATGTTTCTTTGACATTTTGAATTGGATATATTAAAAATATATCGCTTTAACTTTTATTCTGCTTAGTACTTGAAATCTGGAAAATTTCTACACTGCGTGAATATAAGTAAAAGCAACCTTGCCAAGAGTGGATATGGGTTGTTGTACTTATTTGCAGTGTGGGTCTTCCAGAACCTCAAGTACTAGTAAGTTCATCATCTATTTCCACTCTTGGTTTTTTGGTGGAAGAAGGAAAAAATCACGATAAGAGTTGAAGTAATGAATTGTAGAACGAAATTTCTGCAATTATTGGCAGCGGATAAAAACTTGCAGCAGGGGGTTGTTTTATAAAGTCATTTGTGTTTGTGGGTATGTGTATAAAATAATCCCAGCGCTGCAAAAAGTAATAACAATAAAAAATTAAATGCTATGAAAAAAATTCTTCTTTTCTTTTGCTTGTTGCTATTGGCAACGGGTTGCGCTACGCAAAAACGAACAGTTTCCCATGTGGAAAACATTCCGGTATATTATACCGGCGATAATAAACCGGCGGCATCGTCCGGTGTGGTCGTGTATTCCAATGAATAATATTGCCGTCGGCTTTAGCCGACGGAAGATGGTGATCTCTATTTTCAGGGCTTTAGCCCATACATAGGGGGGCTAAAGCCCAAAAGAGATGGAAATCTTTTTTAACCGTCGGCTGAAGCCGACGGCAATAAAGCCGACGACTATAAAACTGATAGAAATAAAGCCGACGGAGTGAATAATAAACAAAAATTACAATAACATGAAGCATCTTTG
>JAIRLT010000049.1 GCA_031259225.1 Prevotellaceae bacterium | reverse complement strand
GTTCTTATTTCTTCTACTACTTTTTGCTTAAAGCAAATACTGTACCGATAATTTTGCTTCGTACTTTTTGGCATATTTTGTCCTCTTTTAGGTGTCAACCTGGAGCAGGACAAGACACTCTCCATTATCCACTCTCCATTATCCATTATCCACTCCGCTCAGTCCTGCGTCTGGTAGAGGAAGGTATTATTGGCGCCCAGCCGGTGCGTGTGGTTTGTCGTAACTATTTTCGCCGGCGCTTCGGTATATGCTTTATTGGTATACCCTGCCGGAGGTGTGAGGGGCGTTTTGCGCCGCTGGTAAGCGGGCGTTTTTTCCAACTCGCTAATGTCCGTATTATTTTCCAGTATCAGCGCCGGTCGTCTTGCGGGCGGCGAGGCGGTTTGGCGGGAAGTTTCCGGCAGGGGCGGTTTTTCCGAGGCAACAGTATATATGCGCCGAAAGGGGTCTACCGTAAATTCGCCTTCGGCAGCCGGCTGCCCATTGGCGGGAAAGCCGTCCGCTTTCGCGTCCGTTGCGGTATCGTCGGGCAGATTAAGCACTATTCTCTCTCTCTCTTCCTTTTCCGGTAGCTTCGGCGGCGCCGGGATAGGGAGGTGGTGCATCCCAAAACCCGTAGCCACCACCGTAACCGACACGGCGTCGCCCATATCTTCGTCATACACGACGCCATGTTTGCAGTTCTCGATATTGCCGGCTTTGTCGTAGACATACCGTACTATCTGTTCCAGTTCCGACAGCTTGATGCAATTATTTTTGGCGGTGGTGATATTCACCAGCACATTTTTCGCCCCCGACACATCGTTGTCGTTCAACAGGGGCGAATGCAATGCCTGCTCCACCGCTTCGAGGGCGCGCTCTTCACCGTTCGCCTTTCCTGCGCCCATAATCGCCACGCCGCTGTTTTTCATGACCATTTTTACATCCGCCAAATCCACGTTGAGGTAGCCGGGAAGGGTAATGATTTCGGCAATGCCCTTGGCGGCGATACTCAATACATCGTCGGCTTTCGAGAAGGCATCGGGTATGGGCAGGTCGCCGTACATTTCGCACAGTTTCTGGTTATCGACTATCAGCAGGCTATCGACCTGTTGTTGCAACTCGCGGATACCGTCGCCGGCGCGCAGCATCGCCTTCTCTCCCTCGTGGCGGAAAGGGATGGTTACAATACCTACCGTGAGGATACCTTTTTCCTTTGCAATCTTTGCAATGACCGGCGCCGCGCCTGTGCCCGTTCCCCCGCCCATGCCGGCGGTGATGAACACCATCTCGGTGTCGTCGGAGAGCAGTTTGCGGAGTGTTTCTTCGCTTTCTTCGGCTGCCTGCCGCCCCTGTTCGGGGTTACAGCCTGTGCCGCGCCCGCCGGTCAGTATTGCGCCCAGCGGTACTTTCCGCGGCACGGGGCTTATACGCAATGCCTGTTCGTCGGTATTGCAGACCACAAATTCTACTTCCTTGATGCCGGTGCGGAACATGTGGTTCACGGCATTCCCGCCGCCGCCGCCCACGCCGATAACTTTTATTTTTGACTTTGCCGGCATCCAGCCCACCGGTTCTATATACGGCATGTCGTTTATATTTTTCCGCATAACATTATTATTGTTTTCGGGTACAATGTCGTCGTATTCATTCATGATATGATGGTATAAAATGGTTATTCTTCTTTATTGCAGCGCGGATTAAAGGGTATTATCGCCAAAGATGTCGGGAAAGGGCAAACGCGGCCATTTGATTTTGGGTTTCTTTCCTCCATCTGTTCCTCTACCTGTTCCCGTTCCTCCATCCGTTTTTACTTCCGTTCCTGCTCCTGCCGGTACCGGCACAAGCGTTTTTTCTTCGTATTCCAAGCCTTTCAGGAGCAGTCCCACAGCGGTGGAATAGCTGCAACGCCGTATTTCGGCGGGCGAGTCGTCCGTGATGTTTAACGGCTTTGCCACCCGTGCGGGATACCCTGTTTGGGTTTCTGCAAGTTCCACGAGGTGCTGTATCATTGCCCCGCCGCCCGTGAATACGATGCCTGCCGGCAGCCTGCCGTCATAGTCCGACCGTTCGATTTCAAACATGACCGCTTCGAGGATTTCTTCCATCCGCGCCTCGATAATCCCGGCAAGGTACTGGAACGATATTTCCTGCTCCCGCCCATTGACGCCCGGGATAACCAGCAGCGCATTATTCGCCAAACCGGTGAAGCATGAGCCGTGCTGCTCTTTCATGGCATTTGCCTGCACCAGCCGCACGCCGCAGCCATGCCGGATGTCCTCAGTAATGGCATTGCCGCCGAAAGGGATTACCGCCGTGTGGCGCACAATATTGTCGTAATAAACCACCAAATCGGTCGTGCCGCCGCCAATGTCCACCATTGCTACGCCTGCTTCCTTTTCATCGTTCGACAGCACCGCTGTGGCGGACGCCAGCGGTTCCAGTATAAGCTGTTTCAGTTCCAATCCGGCGCGCTGGATGCACTCGCCGGTATATCCCGCCGACTTTGATTTTCCCACGAAGATACGGTAGTTGCCGCCCAGCCGTTTCCCCAGCATGCCCGCAGGTTTGGCAATATTAAAATGTTCATCGACATTGTAGCTTTGCGGGATGACATGCAGTATCCGTTCGTCCGGTTCGATGCCGGTCTGGTACATCTGCGCTTTCATGCGGTTGATTTCCTCTTCCGAGATTTCCTCTTTTTCATTTTCCCGCATATGGTCGAAGCTACTGTCGATACGGCGGATATGTTGCCCGGCAATGCCTACATACACTTCCCGGAAGTCAATGCCGGATTTCGCCCGCACGTCGCCTACCGTGTTTTGGATGGCGTCCAACACCTGCCGGATGTTCAATACCTCGCCCCGCAAGATACCCTGCGACGGCGTTTCACTGCTTGCCAATACATGCACCCTTTCTTTGGCTGACCTGCGCCCGATGAGTGTTACTACTTTTGTTGTGCCAAGGTCTATTGCGGCAATGTAATCTTCCATATTTATTTCTTATTTCTAATTTCTAAGTCGTAAGTCGTAAGTCATAAGTCGTAAGTCATAAGTCGTAAGTCATAAGTCGTAAGTCATAAGTCGTAAGTCATAAGTCATAAGTCGTAAGTCATAAGTCGTAAGTCGCGACAAGCGCATTGGCGTTAGCCTAATTCTTAATTCTTAATTCCTAATTCTTAATTCCTAATTCTCGCCACCACCTGGTTACTGTAACGTAAGTCCAGTTGGGTATATTTATCCCATCCTTCCTTAGGCATTGCTTCCCGGTAGAAAGCGTAGAGTTTTTTCAATTTATATTCAAAATTATTCAGTGACCCCAATTTTATCAGTTGGTTGCCCATGCGTGGAATAAGTTCCACGTCGTTTATATTTTGTACATGCACTTGCAGTACCTGCGACTGCCAAAAACGGTGGCGCTGCAGGAAGAGGCTAAACGCATAAACCTGCCGGAATAACTTGTCGGCTTCGGGAATTTCGCCGCGGTAACCCGCCTTGAACGAAACCGCTATATTCCCGGTAACCACCGGCACATACGAGGTATAAGCATGGGTAAACGGGAATATATATCCTGTGTCGTCGATATAAAAACTGCCCATAGCCGTTAGCACGCGCACTATCGGACGGCGCTGGTAAACGCGGGCATGCAGCGTGCCGTCGATGGACGTGAATATTTCCGCATTTTTCACCACGCTGCAGGCGTTCAGTTTTTCTTCCAGCCGCCGGGTATCGATACTGTCTATCGCCGTGCCGATGATATTCCGGTTGTCCTTTTCTATCAACTGCCGCACCTCTCGGGCGCTTACAAACCGGTTGAGCAGGCTGTCGCAGATGGTTACGTCAATAGTATGGCAGTAAATATGCCGCCGTTCCCTGCTTACAAAGCCGGTAGTTACCACCAGATATACTATAAATAACGTAGCGGTGATACTTAAAGCTATTTTTTGTTTACGGTTCATATATCATTTACTGTTGTTTCGTTTTCACTTCTTGCCGGATGCCTGTTCCTTGCGCTCCAGCCATTCTTTTATCGGTTGCACAAAGCGGTCAATATCGCCTGCGCCAAAGGTGGCGAGTACTTCGGGGGATTTTGTTTTTAGTATGTCCATCAATTCGCTTTTGGTGCATAGTTGTTTTTGGGGAATAGTAACCCTGTCGAAAATCATCTGCGACGATACGCCTGCTATTGGCGCCTCGCGTGCCGGGTAGATGTCGAGCAAAATTAATTCGTCCAGCAGGCTGAGGCTTTCGGCGAAGCCCCCGGCAAAATCGCGGGTGCGGGTATAGAGGTGCGGCTGGAATATGCCGGTAATTTTCCGCTGCGGGAATACCTCGCGCAACGACGTAATCGCCGCCCGCAGTTCTTCGGGATGATGCGCATAATCGTCGATGTAAGTACATCGTGGCGTGTTGAATTGCACGTCAAACCGCCGCTGCACGCCGGCAAACGACGCCAGCGCCTTTTTTAAAATGGATAATGGAGGGTGGATAATGGATAACGGAGAACACTCCTTTCTTACTTCTCCATTATCCATTATCCACTCTCCACTCTCCATTATCCACTCCCCATTCTCCATTCTCCACTCTCCACTCTCCACTCTCGTAAGCCATAGGCAGGCTGCTGCCGCTACGGCATTTTCAATGTTCATCCATCCGGGAACGCCAACCGTGCAATCAGGCACGACCGTACCAAGCAAGTGCAGGTCAAAGCGCGAAAGTCCGTTATCCATCCGGCGGATATTGCTTGCATAAAAATCGCAGGGCTGGTCAAGGGCATAACGGTACACGGTAAACGGGGTGCGGGGCAGGGGGAGTTCTACACCAAGTTTCAGTATCAATGCGCCGCCGGGCTGCACCTGTTGGGCAAAGGTTGCAAATGCCTGCTTCACGGCGCCGGCTGTGCCGTAAATATCCAGATGGTCGGCGTCGGTAGCCGTAATGACTGCCATCTGCGGGAAAAGCTGCAAAAAGGAACGGTCAAATTCGTCGGCTTCCGCCACCAGCACGGGCGAGTCCGACAATAATAAATTGGTATGGTAATTTTTCGAGATGCCGCCGAGGAAAGCCGTACAGCCCCCGCCCGCCTGCGTGAGCAGGTGCGCCAGCAAGGTAGTGATGGTACTTTTCCCGTGCGTGCCTGCTACGGCAAGCGTGGTTTTTGTTGCAGCGATATGCCCCAACGCTTTCGAGCGTTTGATGAGGGGGTAGTTATTTTCCCTGAAATAATTTAACTCGCGGTGTTCCGCAGGCAGCGCCGGCGTGTAAACCACCAGCGTCTTTTCCGGCGAAGCGGTAAATGCCGGCGGAATTAATGTTACATCGTCTTCGTAATGTATATCCATTCCTTCGCGTTCCAGTTCGGCGGTCAGCGGCGAGGGCGTCCGGTCGTATCCGGCGACTTGCGCGCCCGTATACTTGTAGTACCGCGCCAATGCGCTCATGCCAATCCCGCCAATGCCGAGAAAATACACGGGGAAAGCCCCCCAGCCCCCGAAGGGGGAGCAAGATTGCAAGCCTATATTATGTTTATTGTTCATTTCTAATTTCTGATTGGTTGGCGTGCCGTGTTGCGTCATTCCGAGCGAGAAGCCCCCCGTCCCCCGAAGGGGGGGCAAGATTGCAAGCCTATATTATGTTTATTGTTCATTTCTGATTTCTAATTTCTAATTGGTTGGCGCGCCGTGTTGCGTCATTCCGAGCGGAGCGAAGCGGAGTCGAGGCATCTGCTGCGGTATGCGCTTCGCGCGATAAATACGTTTGCTGCTTTGCACCGCCTTGCGTTTTGGAGCAGTTTCCTCCGCTACGCGGCTCGTGCCTCGCCGCTCCGGTCGGAATGACGGGGGAGTGGAGAATGGATAATGGATAATGGATAATGGATAATTCGCTGGCGCGCCAGCCATTTTCAACTCTCCATTCTCTATTCTTCACTCTCCACTGGTGTACTGACACACCAATATTGGTGCGTTGGACACACCAACATTGGTGTATTGAACACACCAGCATTGGTGCGTTACACACACCAACGTTGGTGCGTTGGGCACACCAACATTGGTGCGTTAGGCACACCAACGTTGGTGCGTTAGGCACACCAACATTGGTGTGTTGCACACACCAACATTGGTGCGTTATACGCACCGCCTGCGGTGCGTTACCCATGGCGTCCGGTAAGTTCATTATATGATGGTTAAATAACATCCAATACATGCGATAAGGGAATGGTGCAGGGCGTGATCAATAACCTGCCCGGTGTAAACTGCGTAACAATGCACAGGGTGTAACCGCCGGGCGGCAACGTGTCGGGCGTGGTGAAATATAATTCGGACGGCAGGTTTACGCCAATGGCATTCGGGGGAACAGGGTATTTTTCACCGGTCGCATGGTTGGTCAGCCAAAGCCCTATGCCGGACAGGTTGCCGGCGATTTTTATCATCCGTCCCGTGATACGGGCTATGCAGCCGCGCGTAAGCAGCCGGTTCGTTTCGCCGGTAGTTATATCGGTAACGGCGTTGATCCCATGCTTGTCCGGCGCTTTCCCGAAGATTTTAACAGGGGTGTTTTTCAATGTTTCCCGGAGTTTTTTTGAGGGCGCTATGTGTGCCGACAATCTGTGTTCTTCCGGGTTCCAGTCGGCGCTGCTACTCTCGAAGACGCCTTCGGCGCGGAGGAAAATGCGCCCCAGTCCGAAATCAACGATATCGCCGCAAACAAGGGCTTGGAGGGCTTCTTCTTTCAGCAAGTGGTAAGCCGCCCTGAGGGTAATGGCGCTGATGTCCGACCCTTTGCCGACAACGCGTTCAATGAGTTTTTCTTCGGTTATGGAAGCGCGGTTCACTACCCGCCCGTAGAAATCATCCGGTCTGCCGGTCAGTTTGTTTTCGCGGAGTTCCACCAATACCATATCTTTTGATGCCAGTGTAGACATTGCAATGTGATTTTATGTGTTTACCGAATAGTTTATAATCATCTTTACGATATCCTCTGCGGCATGGGGTTTAGCCAAAGCCGCTATGTTTTTTTCCAGTTCCTTGATGCGCGCCCGGTCGTGCAGCAATTCCAAGACGACCGTCCACAACCGGTCTTTTGCCTCGTCGTCGCGCACCATGAGGGCGGCGTTTTTTGCTACCAATGCCTGTGCATTCTTTGTCTGGTGGTCTTCGGCGACGTTGGGCGACGGCACAAATACACACGCTTTCGCAGCAACGCATAATTCGGAAATCGTTCCTGCGCCGGCGCGGGAAACCACTACGTCGGCAGCCGCAAACGCTTCGTCCATCCGGGAAATAAAATCCACGACGGTGAACGGTGAACCGTCTTCCGTTCCCCTTGCCCTGTTTAAGGCGTCTACGGCGGCTTTCGCCTGTTCAAAGTAAGCTTTCCCGGTTTGCCAGATAAAATGCACGCCGCTGCCGTGTAATGCCGGCAAAGCTTGTATCATGGACTGATTGAGCGTGCGCGCTCCCAAACTGCCCCCCACCAGCAGGACAATCCCCCCCTTGCCTTCCCTAAAGGGAGGGGTTGGGGGGAGGCTCGTGAACCGCACCGGGTTTCCGGTGAGGATTATTTTCCCTTTGGGGAAAAACCGTTCCATTCCCTCATAGGCAACACAAATGGCGGAAGCGCGTTTAGCCAGCAGTTTATTGGCAATGCCGGCGTAGGAGTTTTGTTCCTGCAAAAGGGTAGGGATTTTTTTCCGTTGCGCCGCCCATAACACAGGCGCGCTGGCATAGCCGCCCACACCAACGACGACACCGGGTTGGAAATCGTTAATGATTTGCGTTGCTTTCCGCAGGCTTTTCCATAATTTGAAAGGCAGCGAAAAGTTTTTCCACCACCGTTTCCGCTGCAAACCCGCTACCGGCAAGCCGGCAATAGCATAACCTGCCGCCGGGACTTTTTCCATTTCCATGCGTCCCTCCGCGCCGGCAAACAGGATGGATACACCGGGACACCGTTGCCGTAAGGCATTGGCAATGGCTATCGCCGGATAAATATGCCCGCCCGTGCCGCCGCCGCTGATGATGACTTTCAGCGGTGAAGCCGCTCCGCGCCCGGATAAAAGCCCTTCGTTACGCTTCTTCATTGTTTTAGTCATAAGTCATAAGTCATAAGTCATAAGTCATAAGTCATAAGTCGTAAGTCATAAGTCATAAGTCATAAGTCGTAAGTCATAAGTCGTAAGTCATAAGTCATAAGTCGTAAGTCGTAAGTCGTAAGTCATAAGTCATAAGTCGTAAGTCGTAAGTCGGCTGGCGCGCCAGCTCATTCTCCATTCTCCACTATCCATTCTCCACTCCCCCTTTGCTTGTCCGTTCTTCGGTTGCACGGCTTATTGATAAAATAATGCCCAGCGCAAAAGCGGTTGTAACTAACGAGCTGCCGCCCAAACTCACAAACGGCAAAGTCTGCCCGGTAACCGGAAGTATTCCTACGGTAACGCCCATGTGCAACATCGCCTGAAAAACGATTAGCGACATAAACCCCAAAACGGACACCATAGCAAATGCCCGCGTACAGGAACGGGCAATCACCACCGCCCGGTACAGCAAAATCAAATACAGGAACAGGATGATAATTGCGCCTATAATTCCGTATTCCTCCACAATAATGGCGTACACGTAATCGTCATAGGCGTTCGGCAAGATATGCCGCTGCGTACTGTTCCCGGGACCTTTGGGGATTAAGCCGCCGCTTGCCACCGCAATAATTGACTGCTTCGACTGGAATTTATTATCATCGCCGGATGAGAAGAAAGGACACACGCGCTCCTTTACCATTTTATGCAGGCGCGGAAAGACCGGATATTTCGTGTCTTTTGTTGCATAGGAAAGGGTAAAAGCCAAGACTATCGTGGCAAGGGTGATGCCTGCCGTTTTCCATAAATAGCTGTTGCGGATTTTTGCGACGAACAGTATAATAAAAACGGTAAATCCTAACAATAAAGCAACGGAAGTGCTGCCCCCGGATATCAATAATAAACAAACCGCTCCGGTAGGAAACAGTATGTGCCAAAAGTACTTTTTGAAAGTGCCGAGATTATTTTCTTCTACTGCTTTTGCGATGTATAATATGAGTGCAAACTTGGTAAATTCCGACGGCTGGAAAGAAACGCCAAACAATTTAACCCAGCGTGTCCCCTCATTAAACGTAACGCCTATGCCGCTTATGAATGTAAGCAACAGTAGCCCCACAGAAAGGAAAAACACCAGCTTTGCCAACCCTCGGTACCACCGGATGGAAATAAGATGCGCCGCATAAATTATCAAAATGCAGACCACAAAAAATGCAAACTGTTTCAGGAAATACATAAATGTGGAACTTTGCGCCCGGTATGCCAGCGAACTGGTAGACGAATAAATCACTAACAGCGATACCAGCGACAGCGCAATAATAATCCGCCAGATGACCTTATCGCCCCTGAAACTCTTAAAGAATGGAGCGTGGAGCGTGGAAAGTGGAGAGTGGAGAGTGGAGAATGGAGAATGGAGAGTGGAGAGTAGAGAATTATCTACTTTCTGTTCTTTCCCTTCTTTCCCTTCTTTCCCTTCTATAGTTGTATTATGTTTATTGATGCTTGTCATTTTGCTAAATTGAATATTTCATTCTCCATTCTCCACTCTCCCTCTCCATTCTCCATTCTCCACTCTCCACTCTCCATTCTCCATTCTCCATTCTCCACTCTCCACTCTCCATTCTCCACTATTTATTGAGTCTGGTTTTGGTTGTTTTTACTATGCTGACTAATAATCGCAATAATTCGTCGATATTTTCATAGATAGAATTATATTCTTTTTCCGATAAAAAATCACTATCCTTTAAGAGACTTAGCCAATACTCCGTTTCATTTGCCTCTTTAAGCGCTATGTTCATTTTATTCAAAAAGTCTGCTTTGGATTGTGCATGTTCCGCCTCCCGTACCAATGCACCTATTGCAGTTCCGCTACGTAATATTTGTTTTGACAAGATATATTCTTTGTGCTTTTCACACATATATCTAAATAATTTTATCATTCGCAATGCAAATTGATACGACTTATTTCTCAAAACATTTTCCATATTTATTCTATTTTGAATTCTCCACTCTCCATTCTCCACTCTATAAGTTTCTCACGGCTTCTTTGAATTGCCTGCCGCGGTCTTCAAAGTTTTTGAATAAATCAAAACTGGCGCAAGCAGGGGATAGCAGTACCGTTTCGCCGGGTTCCGCCAATCCGTAAGCTATTTTTACGGCGTCGTTCATGGAGCGTACGTCATACATTACCGGTACTTTGTTTTCAAAGTTGGTATGTAATTTTTCATTATCTATGCCCAGGCAAATGATAGCTTTTACTTTCTCTTCCACCAATCCGTACAGATCCGTATAATTATTTCCTTTATCTGTGCCGCCGGCAATCCATACGACTTTTGTTTTCATGCTTTCCAGCGCATACCATGCCGAGTTTACGTTTGTAGCCTTGCTGTCGTTGATGTACAATACATCGCGTACTTTCAGCACCGGCTCTAACCGGTGTTCCACGCCTTTGAATGTGACCAGGCTTTCACGGATAATTTCGTTGCGTACATTCAATACCTGTCCCGCCACCGCCGCCGCCATTGAATTATAAATATTATGTTTCCCCTGTAATGCCAATTCTTCAATCAACATCGAAAATTCGTCTTCTTGGTATTGCGCATGCAAATATTCATCAATAGCGTACGCGCCCCGGTTTATTTTTTCCGTTTGCGAGAGCGGCAACAACTGCGCTTTCAACACAATTTGGTTCAAGTGCGACATTGTTACTTCATCATCCGAGCAGAAAATAAAACAATCTTCTTTCGACATGTTTTGCGTAATGCGGAACTTCGCCCGTATATAATTTTCCATGTTATAATCATAACGGTCTAAATGATCCGGCGTAATATTTAATAATACCGCAATATCCGCCTTAAAGTCGAACATGCCGTCCAATTGGAAACTGCTTAATTCAATTACATAATAATCGTGTTTCCCCGTAGCTACCTGGTAAGCGTAGCTACTGCCGATGTTGCCCGCCAGCCCGACGTTCAATCCTGCTTTTTGCAGCAGGAAGTAAATAATGGAGGTGGTAGTGGTTTTCCCATTGCTTCCGGTGATGCAAATTTTCTTGGCGTTGCAGTAACGCCCGGCAAATTCGATTTCGGAAATAACCGGCACGCCTTTTGCCAATAATTTTTGTACTACCGGCGCTTTATCGGGAATACCGGGACTTTTAATCACTTCGTCGGCGTCTAAAATGTGTTCTTCCGTATGTTTTCCTTCTTCAAAAGCAATTTGATATTGCTGCAACGTTTGACGGAAAGGTTCTTTGAGCATGCCCGTATCGGACAGGAAAACATTATTTCCTTTTACTTGCGCCAATACCGCTGCTCCTACACCGCTTTCCCCACCGCCGAGAACGACAATTTTTTTCATTTTTACTTTCCTTTTTACCTAACTTTCAATGTTACGATTGTTATTACAGCCAACCATACCGCCACAATCCAGAAACGTGTTACAATTTTGGCTTCGGGCAATGGCTGTAACGGTTTTTGAATAAGCGCTACAATGCCTGCATGACCGGGTTTTTGAAAATGATGATGCAACGGCGACATCTTAAATACGCGCCGCCCTTCGCCATATTTCCGTTTAGTATAATTAAAGTACAGTGTTTGTATAACCACCGACACACTTTCGACAAAGAAAATTCCACACAAAACAGGGATCAATAATTCTTTGCGGATAACAATGGCAAAAACAGCAATGATACCGCCAATCGCCAAGCTTCCCGTATCACCCATAAATACCTGCGCCGGATAGGAATTGTACCACAAAAAGCCTACCAGTGCGCCAATAAATGCCGCCATAAATACCACCAATTCGCCGGTGTTCGGGATGTACATTATATTCAAGTAATCCGCATAAATAATATTTCCCGAAAGATAAGCCAATATGCCCAATGTCGTGCCAATCACAATAGAAACGCCGGAAGCAAGACCATCCATCCCGTCGGTAAGGTTAGCGCCATTGGACACTGCCATAATAATGAAAATAATAATCAAACTGTAAAGCAACCACCCGACAGTCTTGCCTGCCGCGCCATCCCAAGGCGACAACCATTCGTAGTCAAATTCGTTTTCTTTCACAAAAGGAATACTTGTTTGAGTAGTTTTGACATCATTGACATATATCCGTTTTTCGTTGTTACTTTCGATAATTATTTCCTCGTATGCATTGGGTGTCATTTGCGGCACATGCTGGCGGACTACGATGTCGTCGCAAAAAAACATGGTCGTTGCTACGATAACGCCCAATCCTATTTGTCCAATAATTTTGAATCGTCCTTGTAATCCCTGTTTGTTTTTCTTGAACACTTTTATATAGTCATCCAGAAAGCCAATAGCCCCAAGCCAAACAAGCGTTACAATCATTAACAAAATATATACATTAGTAAGGTTGCATACTAATAAAATAGGGATCAAAATAGCCGACAGGATAATAATCCCGCCCATTGTAGGCGTTCCTTTTTTCTGTAACTGTCTTTCCAGCCCCAGGTCGCGAATATCTTCACCAATCTGTTTCCGTTGCAGCAAGCTGATGATACGCTTACCTAAAAGCAAAGTAATAAGCAATGCCAACATAATAGCTACCGCCGAACGGAACGACAAATAGTGAAATAATCCCGCGCCGGGGAAATCAAAGTGTGTACCTAAATATTTAAACAAATGATATAACATATAACTAAATTCAAATTTCAATTCGTTTCAAGTTCGTGCAATAATTCACGAGCCGTTTCTTTATCGTCGAAATGTGTTCGCTTGCCTTTTATTTCCTGATAAGTTTCATGCCCTTTTCCAGCAATCAATACAATGGCATTGCCGGATTGCGCCAGCATCAATGCGGTATGGATAGCTTCACGGCGGTCGGTAATGAATAGCGATTTACTTCGTTGCGCAGTATCCAGTCCTGCTTTCATGTCCGCTAAAATAGCGTCCGGTTCTTCAAAACGTGGATTGTCGGAGGTGAAAATAGTTTTATTGCTGTTGTCCGCCGCAATGCGCGCCATCACCGGACGCTTTGCCGCATCGCGGTTTCCGCCGCAGCCGACAACGGTAATTAACTCTTCATCGCGACGGATGTCGTTAATGGTATTCAATACATTTTGTAACGCGTCAGGCGTGTGCGCATAATCGACGATTACGGTTAATGGTTGTTTTTGTTCCGTTAGCTGTGTCCCATATACCTTTTCAAAACGACCGGCAACAGACCCCATCGCGCTCAACAAGCGCAAGGCTTCATTTTTTTCCACACCCAGCAATTGTGCGGTTGCGTAAACCAATAATAAATTGTAGGCATTGAACACGCCGATAAATGGCGTCCATACTTCCGTATTATTGATTAGTAACTGCATTCCTTCAAACGATTTTTCGATTATCCGGCAATGGAAGTCCGCCAAGGTATGCAGCGCATAGGTCTTTACTTTTGCTTTGGTGTTTTGTATCATCACGCGGCTATTCTTATCGTCCGCATTCACCAGCGCAAAGGCAGTTCCCGGCAAGTTATCGAAAAATAGTTTCTTGGCACGAATGTACTCGCCGAATGTTTTGTGATAGTCGAGATGGTCGTGCGTAATGTTGCTGAACAGCGCGCCGGCAAAGTGCAACCCGGCAATCCGTTCCTGTACGATAGCATGTGAACTAACTTCCATAAAACAATAAGCGCAACCGGCATGCACCATTTCCGCCAACAATTTATTTAAGGTAATGGCATCGGGCGTAGTATGCGTAGCAGGGATTTCCATGTTATCAATGAAATTAGTTACCGTCGATAACAATCCGACTTTGTAGCCCAACGCACGGAACAAGCGGTACAACAATGTTACAGTAGTGGTTTTTCCATTAGTACCCGTTATTCCTACTAATTGCAGGTGTTTCGAAGGATTGCCATAGAACGCCGCTGCTATTTTTCCCATTGCCGCATGCGTATTTTTCACTACTATATAACAAACTTTTTCTTCCTGCTTTTCGGGTAATTGTTCGCACACAACAGCTACAGCGCCTTTCGCTGTGGCGTCTGCAATAAAGCGATGCCCGTCTGTTTTCTCTCCGCGCAAGGCAAAAAACAACTGCCCGTTTGTTACTGTTTGCGAATAAAGTCCCAACGACGTAATTTCTACTGCCGGAATACCCTTTATTTCCAATGGTTGCAAGTCTTTTATTAAATCCGCTAATTTCATTAAGTTTTAATTTCTAATGCCCCAGTTCCAGAAAAATTTGTCGTCCTTTTACGAGCTTTGTTCCGGCTTCCGGCGATTGCTTCAGCACGCGTCCCTTGCCTGAAAATAGTACTTTCAAGTCCATATTCTCCAGTAAAAACAAAGCATCTTTCAAACCCATATTCACTACCGACGGAATTTCGTTGGTGGTTATTTTTTTTGTTACTTCCTGCACATGGTCTTCTTTACTCAATACGCCTATCCATTGCACATCCTCAGGTTGTGACTGTACAGGAATATTCAGTTCCCCCAACACTTCCGCTACTTCTGTTTTTTTCCCGCCTTTCACCAACGGCATGGTTTTCTTTTCCGCTTGTGCCGTTGAAATCCAGTCGTTGTTGGCTACGTATAATTTGTCGGCAATTTGTTTAAATACCGGCGCCGCCCATGTTGCGCCATAAAAATTATCTTTTGTTTCTTCCGAGTACAACACTACAATGGCGCTGTATTTGGGCGCTTCGGAAGGAAAGAACCCGACAAACGACGCTTGGTGTTTTTTGAAACCGTTTTTTTCATACACGCCATTGAATACTAAACGCGATGTACCTGTTTTGCCGGAAATCTGGTAACGGTTATCGTTAATTTTTTTTGCCGTACCTTTTTCTACAGTGCTGCGTAAGGCTTTATGTACATCTTCCAGTACAACGGGTGAGCAAATTGAGCTGCTGATGAGTTCCGTCGGAAATTCTTTTTGCGTTACGCCTTGTTTGTCCTGTACGGCTTTCACGAATTTCGGCTTCACCATTTTTCCATTATTTGCCACTGCATTATACAGTGTAAGCGTGTGAATAGGCGTTAGCAACACTTCGTAACCCATTGCCATCATTGGGATAGAAAGCCCCGACCATGTTTTGTCGCCCGGGTAACCAATAGTGGGACTTGCTTCGCCCTTAATTTGCAAACCTATTTGTTTATTCAAATTCATGTTGTATAACCTATCCACAAATTGTTTTTCTTTCCCTTTTGCATAGTATTGTACAGCGCTTTTTGAAAAACCGACATTCGACGATTGTTCAAAAATTTCTTGCAGCGAAACAACGCCCAATCCGGCATGAGCATCCCGAAACCACTTGTTATAATATTTCCATTGCCCGTTGCCCACCTCCACCGGAGAGGATAGGGACATATTATTATCTTCCAGTAAGGCAATCAAGGTCGCTAATTTGAAGGTAGAACCCGGTTCCGTAGCCCAACCAATGGCATAATTAAATGCTTCGTCGTAGCTGCCGTTTGCATTGCGTTTCATGTTGGCAATAGCGCGTATTTCGCCTGTAGCTACTTCCATGACAATAGCTGTGCCTGCTTCAAAAACGGGCGTTTCCCTTAATTGCGCCCGCAATGCTGTTTCGGCGGCATCTTGGATATCCACATCCAGCGTGGTAACGACGTTCATGCCGTCGTGCGGCGATATATCCACATCGCTGCCGATCGGCATCCATTCACCACCCGGAAGGCGTTGTACCATGCGTTTCCCGGGAGTTCCGCACAAGTAACTATCGAATGCATCTTCTATACCAACGCCGACGCCTCCCGCGTTTTTCCAGCCAATGGTGCGGTATGCCAGCCGGTCGTACGGGTTTTTACGCCGGTTTTTTTGTTCGACAATCAGTCCGCCTTTGTTGCGTCCCAAATTGAACAAGGGAAATTTTTTCACTGTTTGTAATTCCGTATAGCTTACCAACTGCGGATTTAAACGTCTGTAACGTTTTTTTTCCGTACGCGCTTTGATGAGTTCCCTTTTATATTGTTCCGCTGTTTTGTCTTTAAAAAATTTTGCCATTGCTGTCGACAACGCGCCGATATGTTTATTGAACACCGAATCGGGCGCTACGGTACAGTCGATAAACAACTCGTAGTAAGGTAATGAAATGGCTAATACCCTTCCGTCGTTGGCTAAAATATTGCCGCGCAATGCTGGTAAATCTTCTTGCTTAATGCTGATTTTTTGTCCTTCTTCACGCAGGTTTGTATTAAATTGCAAGTATATAATTCGCACCATAATAATCAGCCCAAATAATACCACCAGCCAATATACAAGCTCTATACGACGGATTATATGATTATTTTCAGGCATATTCAATGAAGACTAAAATCTATTAACATCTATTTATTGTTTTATTCGCTTTGGCGGCGCTTTAGGCGCGCTAACTGTTGTAATATTGCGCTCTTTCAACATTCGCGTTATTTCGGACTGCTTGCTCAGGCGCATCAATTCCGAGGCTTGGGTAGCGTATTCCGCTTGCAAATTTTTTACTTCCCGCTCCAGTTGCCGTGCCTGTTTCACTGTTTGCGCCATATTGTAATGGAACGCTATATAAAGCAACGCCAAGACTACTAAATAAATTAAATACCGTCCATGTTTATTCAACGTATCGTTCACCAGTAAGTCGCCGGAAAACAAACGGCGTATTATATTTTTCCCATGTATTTTCTTGTTCATTGTCTTATCCCGTTTTTACCGTTTCTCTGCTATTCTCAATTTGGCGCTACGCGCCCGCGTGTTTGCTTGTACTTCTGCCTCCGTTGGCATTATTGCCTTTTTGGTAATTACGATAAACGGTGTTTGTTCATTTCCAAAAAAATCTTTTTCTATTTTCCCCTCCACATTTCCGGCGCGCATAAAGTTTTTTACCATGCGGTCTTCTAACGAATGGTAAGTGATAACGACCAAGTGCGCCTGCGCTTTCAAGAGTTTCAATGATTGCATAAGTAATTGTTCCAATGCCTGCATTTCGGCATTCACTTCCATGCGTAACGCTTGAAAAACTTTTGCCAAATATTTATGTTCTGCTTGGCGGGGCATGCATGGCTTCACAGCTTCCACTAATGCTCCAACGGTTTCTATCGGCTGTTTGTTGCGGCGCGCGATAATGAAACGCACTATTTTTACCGCATTCTCCACTTCACCGTACATTTTAAAAATATGGTGCAAATCCTGTTCGCTATATGTATTCACTACTTTTTCCGCCGTCAGCGCCGATTGCCGGTTCATGCGCATATCTAATGCTGCGTCGAAACGAAAAGAGAAACCGCGTTCCGGCGTATCGAACTGGTGCGAAGAAACGCCAAGGTCGGCAAGGATCCCATCAACCTGTTCTACGCCCTCATAACGTAAAAGATTGCGGAGATAACGGAAATTATTCCGGATAAGGGTAAAGCGTTTGCTATTGATAGTATTTTTTGCCGCTTCAGCGTCGCGGTCAAAGGCGATGAGCCGCCCCTTGTGCAATCGTTTTAGAATTTCGCGTGAATGTCCGCCGCCGCCGAATGTAGCATCTACATACGTGCCGCCGGATTTCACACAAAGCGCCTCAACGCTCTCGTGCAATAAAACCGGTGTGTGGTAAGCAGGCATAACAGTTTAAGGTGTTAAAAAAATCATGTATTGAATGAAGTATTATTTTTTACGACCTAATTTTTTCTTCATCGCCGCATCGTAATCTTTATCGTTTAACATACCCATATTTTCCCAAACTTCTTTTGCCCAAATTTCGATGTTGCGGTATTGTCCGGCAAATACAACTTCTTTTTTAACCCCTATCTTATTTAACAGATGGGGCGGAATAACAATTCGTCCGGTTTTTTCATCAGGAACGACGTCAATACAATTATTCATATAACTGCGCCAAAGTTTGCGGTCTTCCGCTTCGTAAAAATCAAATTCTTTTTTCTTCTCTTCGGCATGTTGTTCCCACTCTTTTTTCGTGTACATTTCCAAAAAAGGTTCTTCCAACCCTTTTTCAATCACAAACGCTGTTTCTTCTTCCCGGAATTTCGATGGGAGTACCAGACGACCTTTGTCATCTAATAGCCCCGTGTATTTTCCAAAAAAATTTGCCATGTTATAGCATTGTGTTTGTAATTCTAACTGCAAATGTACACATTTTATTCCATTTTAATACATTTTATTCCATTTTAATACACAAAAGTTTTTAACTGTCTAAATGATAGCCATTAACAATTTTATGTTAATTTATTTATATACAATTATTTGATATGTTTATTAGTAGTCGAAAAAACAAGTTATCAACATTACAATCATAAAAAAATTTTTAGCATAGCGTCACCATAGAAAAATATTTTTTGTGGCAGGATTATTCCAGTAAAATTTTGATATTTGACTTTACCTAGCATCTTTTTTAAAGGATGATTTTTTTATTTTTCAAAAAATATACTACCTTTGTAGCAGAAACAAAAAATGCAAACCATATATGGGAAAAATTACCACCATATTAAAAGGTACACAAGGCGTATTTTTACTAATAGCAAAAAAAGCAGCCGTTGATAGCTTGCCCGTACCATACGTGGGCATTGTACACGACAAACAAAACCTACGAAACGACATGCTGCATTTTTTCTCCGACTTCCGAAATGCTACGGATGAAGCTAAGGGGAATATGAAAATCTACTAATGAGTAAAAAACACCAACAGACAAAAAGTATTGCTAACCGTAGTGGAGTAGCCATTGAACAGCAAACTATTGTTGATGACAACCTGTTACCGCCAGCCGAAGAACTGGAAAAACTAAAACAAATAGACTCGTCTATTATTCAATGGATAATGCAACGTGCAGAAAAAGAACAAGAAACGCGGTTGCACTTTAATGCGGAAAATATCCGGCTAGCACACCGAAACATGGGAACAACGCAAGCATCCTTGTGGCTTGCGTTTGCATTAGCAGTTGCCGTACTTGCACTTAGTGGCATTTTCATATATTTGGGCAAAGAAGTTGCTGGCACTATACTCGGAGGCGTGGGAATATTGATAGTCATACAATCGTTCTTAAGCTTCGGGAAAAAGTAATTTGTCATTCAAAAAACGATAAGTTGGTAAATTCAATTGATAAATGCAAAAAAAATTGCAGATAAAAAAAATTGTAATATATTCGCAGCATATTTAAGTTCTTTTTTAATGGTCTAGAAAAATCGATGAAATAATGCGATTTTTGTGTTCTGTACTTTGAAGTCTGGCAAATTTCAAACGCAAAATGAATATCGTCCAAAAATAAACGTGGGCAATAATTTATATTTTGCGTAGGTTGCCAGAGCCTCAAAGTACGATAAATTAGAGTCTGCGTTTCGTATTTTATGAAGACTTACATTCGATTAAAATGGAAACGAAGATAATTGGCAACGGATAAAAAATCGTAGCAAGAGGTTGTTTCTCAAACACAAACTTTTTCTTATAAAACAACTAACCATTATCTGGATTACTTCGCTCCACTCGGAATGACGGTGCAATGAATAATGAATAATGAACATGAAGCCCCGTGTTCTGCAACCCTGCCCGAGTCCCAGTATGGACTTGTACACTTGGCGCAACGCTTCGCGCGGGACATGGAGCAATGAAGCATGAACAATGGGGCTAGCGCCGGTACGAATTAGGAATTACGAATTGGCTGACGCCGGAAAAAACAAATAAAAAAAATTTGCAATTTAAAAAAATGTAGTTATATTTGTGGCGTTAAAATATACGTTCTTTGCATCCAGCATTCGAAACTTAAGAAATTTCTAAGCACCGTGCCTTTCTTTATAGAAAGCGTGAGTTTTAGTTTTACGGTGCTGGGTTTCTTAAGACCTCGAATGCTGGGCTAAAATTCACGTTTTCGCTTTAAAAAATTCCCACACCAAGTAGAAATCGTGAAAGTGGCAATGAGAAAAAAATTGCAGCAGGGGATTGTTTTATAGATGTCGTTTGTGTTTGTGGGTACGTGTATAAAACAATCTCCAAAAGCTGCAAAAATGAAGAATATAAACGTTAGACTTATGGACATTAGACACCAAAAACTTTTAATAAATACAATTATGAAAAAAAATTTCTTTCTTTTCGCCATGCTTGCAAGCATGGCTGCAAGTGCACAACGCACTACCCCGGTAACTATCGCAAATACCAAAGTGGATTATTCAACAAAAACCGTAGCGTTTGATTTGTCGTGGCAAGGCAGTGATGCTACCCACCGCGACGAGGTATGGGTGTTTGTGGATATTCAATCTGTCACCGGCGCAAACACGTTAGGCAGTTGGTCGCCTGCCACGCTTGTGCCAAATGCTACTATGGTTACTGCCGGTAGCGATAATCAATATTCGTCGCTTACACATACGGTAGTAGACGGCAACACGCGCGGCGTATGGGTAAAGGGGACTGCCGCCAACACTACCCGCATCTTTGCTGCCACGGTGAAAGTAACTTTACAAAGCGGAACTCCTGCTAAATTTAATGCCTGTGTATATGCTACCGACTACCCACCGAACGCCCAAATTACAAGCGGAAGTTATTCCAATGGAACTTATACGTTGAAAGGAACAAAACCATTTGTCATCAATGGTGCATCTACTGTAAATAGCAGTACCTATTCCGCTGCAAGAATAAGTTCTATCACCGACGCTACTCAATGTCCCGGATATAGATGCAGTTTGAGGGATGAGGTTGTGGGGACGCTTGGTTGTTGTACCGGCTTAACCGCTATTGGTAGTTATTGCCGGGATTTGGTAGCTGATGATGCGTCTACATTTACCGGTTGTGGTATCGACATAAAAGCAAGTGATCAAGGCACTCTTACATCTTTTGGCG
>JAIRLT010000247.1 GCA_031259225.1 Prevotellaceae bacterium | reverse complement strand
CTTACGACTTATGACTTACGACTTACGACTAAAAACCGGCTGCAACAAAGAACCGCCGGTAAGGACACTTACCGCCGGTTCTTTTTGAAATCTTTAAATCTTTGAATTTTGAAATCTTGAAACTGTTCCTGCGCCAGCCCCCTTCACCCCAAAAAATCTTTATGCTTCCGGGAGGCTGAAGAGGAACTGTAATCCGCCGCCGGCGCGGTTTTTCACGGTAATGGTTCCTTTATGGAATACAATGATGTTTTTTACTATCGCCAGTCCCAGCCCGGTGCCGCCGGTATCGCGCGTCCGTCCTTCGGTAACGCGGTAGAAGCGTTCAAAGAGGCGGGGCAGGTGGCGCTGGTCGGCGATGCCTGCGCCGGTGTCGGCAAAAGAAAAGTGGAGGAAGCCCTTGTCGGCGGCGTATTGGGTAATGCGTATTTTAACCTGTTTCCCGGCATGATGCACCACGTTTTCCATTAAATTGCGGAAAACGGCGTACAAGAGGTTTTCGTTTCCGCAGACGCATGCGCCTTGCGGCAGGTCGGTTTCTAAGGTGATATCCTGCGCTTCGAGCAGGGCAGCCATGTCGCCGGCTACGCTTTTGATGACGTCGTCTATCGCAACCGGTTTCATGGCAAAGGCGCCGGTAGCGTCTTCGAGTTTGGTCAGGAGGTTCATGTCGCGTATGAGTTCCGAGAGCATCAGCGTCTGGCGGTAGGCTTTTTGGAGGAAATGCCGTTCTTTTTCCGGTTCCAGTTGCTGTTCGAGGATGGTTTCGAGGTATCCGCGAATGCTTGTAACCGGCGTGCGCAGTTCGTGGGCGATATGCCCGGTGAGTTCCTGTTTCAGGCGGCGCGTTTTTTCCGAGGGGGTAATATCGTTCAAGACTACTTCAAAACTGTTATCGTCAAAGCGGTTTATGCGCATCAAAAAGCATTTCCCCTGCCGGACAATTTGCGTTTCTGTGGTGTGGTTATCTTTGCCGTCCGGTAATTCATCGGCAGTGGCGGTGAAAAATTCTTCTTCGAGGATATGCGCCGGGTCGGTGGTTATTTCTTCGCCCAGTATGTTCAGGTATTGCAGGAATAAAGCGTTATAGAACGCTACTTTCCTTCCGGGGGTGAAGAAACAAATTCCCTCGGCGGAATGTTGTACATGTTGCAGGAGTTTTTCTTTTTCAAGGGCAATCTTTTTCTCGTGCGTTTTCAGTTGCAGGTAATCGTGTACGATTTTTGTGCCGATGTCGCCCAGTTCATCATCCGGGAAATGCGTACCGGCGGCGAGGTGCAGGGTGTCGCTGTCGGCGGCGAGGGAGAAGTCGCGCAACTGCCGGATGGATTTTCCAAACCGTCCCGCCACATAATTTATAAACAGCAATCCTACCACAAACAGCGCCATGATGTAGTATAAAAAGCCGTTTCCGGGCTTGAGGAAATGCTGCACATGAATATCACAGGGGAGCGCCATGCGGATGTAGTACCCGTCGAATGGCTTGGCGTAATACAGGTATTCGCGGTTGTTGGAGGCGGAGGTACGGATGTCGGAGCCTTTTCCTTCCCTTGCGGCTTGCAGTATTTCCGGTCGCCCGGCATGGTTTTCCATTTGTGCGGTTTGGGGCAGGAGGTTATCGTACAGTACTTGCCCGTGCGCGTCAATCCATGTAATGCGTATCGCAGGGGGGAGCAGGGTTAGCAGGCTGTCGAAAGCCGCCGTCCGGCAGCCGTATTGTTCGAGGTAACGGTGGGCAATCCCGGCATAGGCGTCTAATTTTTCTTCGAGCGCTTCGGTTTTGTAAGCCCTTTCGCGGTATTGTTCAAAAGCGGCGATGCCGGCAGTGAAGCCTGCCAGGATAATACAGAAACTGACTGTCAGCCGGTATTTGTACGACAGTTTCATTATCTGGGTATATTAAACCGGTAGCCGTAACCGGAGCGGCTGGAGATGAGCGAGGCGTAGTTGCCTAATTTTTTCCGCAGCCGGGTAATGTGTACGTCAATGGTTCGTTCGGTAGTGTAGAGGGCGTCTTTCCATATCCGGTCGATAATGTCTTCCCGGCTGAATATTTTAAAGGGGTTTGCTGCCAGCAGCGACAGGATTTCAAATTCGGTTTTGGTGAACTGCACGGCTTTCCGTCCTACAATCACTTCTTTTGTTTCCAAATCAATCACGATTTCGCCGAAGACCAACCGGCTGTTCTTTTCTTTTATGCCGGCTGTACGTGCTGTACGTTTAAGCACCGCCTTGACGCGCGCCACAATTTCCTTGATGGAAAAAGGCTTTGACATATAATCGTCGCCGCCTACCGAGAAGCCGGTGAGCATGTCGTTTTCCGTATCTTTAGCCGTCAGGAAAATAACAGGCACGGAATAGCCGTTGCGGCGCAAGTGTTCCGCCATTTTATAGCCCGACATACCGCCCATCATAACATCCAGCAGGATTAACGCGTAGTCGGGCGTAAATTTCTTCAATGCGTCTTCGGCTGAATACGCGCAATCGATTTGGTACCCTTCGTTGGAAAGGTTGAACGCAAGGATTTCGCAAATATCCCTGTCGTCGTCCACTAATAATATTTTTTCGCCCATGGTTTTTAGTAAAAAAAGTCCCGGTAAAGGTACAAATAAAATACTGACCGCGAATAACCATTGCTGCAAAAACAATATGTTTTGTTACCCGTTGTTTCATTTTTTGCGTTCATTAGCGGGACAAAAATACGCCGCCGTCATTACAACCGCTTTGCAATATTGTTACAATCCGGTTGCGGCGACGGAATGAAGACGTAAAAAATGTTTACCTTTGTAACCGATTATAAAAAAATATAAATGTGCAGGCAGATAAAGGCGAATTGATTACCGACGAAGAATTACAGCAAGAATACGCATCAAACAATGAATGATATACTAACATTGATAACACAGTACAAAGAACTGGGATTGCATACTGTTATTGACTATGACAAGTTCAACCGCTATGCTATTACGCATCATTCCACGGCGCTCGAAGGGTCTACATTGACCGAAGAAGAAACGGCTGTGTTGCTCGACGAAGGTATTACGCCGAAGGGCAAGCCGCTCGAACACTCGCTCATGGTGAAAGACCATTATGATGCTTTGTTGTTTGTGTTGCATGCTGCGGAAAACAGGACGCCGGTAACGACAGGCTTTATCCGGCAAATGAGCGCACAGGTAATGAAAACGACCGGCAGCATCGTAAACACGCCGCTTGGAACAGTAGACGCCGGCAAAGGCGAATTAAGGAAAAGCAATGTCCGGGCGGGCGGGCATTATTTCATCTCCTATGACAAAGTACCGGATGCTTTGACCCTTTTTGTACAACAACTGTCCGGTGATTTACAAAAGGCTACTGCGCCCGGCAGTCAATTGCTGCTTGCATTTTCGGCGCATTTCGATTTGGTGTCCATTCATCCGTTCTACGACGGCAATGGTCGCGTGAGCCGGCTGTTGATGAATTATATTCAAGCGCTGTTCCGCCTTCCGCTGTCTATCATTTTCCAGGACGACAAGGCGGCATACATTACCGCATTAAATGAAAGCCGGAAAGTCGAAAACAAACAGCCTTTCTATGATTTCATGCTGCTGGAATATGCACGGTTTTTGACCGGGGAAATACAAAAATACCATTCTTTGCAGCAAAAACCCTTGCCCAAAAAAGGCAGCGGGTTCGGGTTGTTTTTCTGAGTATGGAATACAGAGGTTGTAATTCTTAATTCGCGTCCGTGCAATTTCTAATTTCTAATTTCTGATTGGCTGGCGCGCCGGCAACTATCCACTCGTAAGGGTAGGGGAAAAGCTTTTTCAGAGATGTATGCCAGCCACAGTTTAATCCAGTTTATACTCATACGCTACCAGTTCTTTGCCTTCTATGGCGTTCCATACGAAGGCGTTTTTCGTTTTGTCGTGGTAGGCATGTATGGCGGGCGACTTGCCCACTTTGTGCATACCGTCTATCACGGCATAATCATACTCCGCATCCGAGTAAAAAATATGCCTGCCATCGGAAAGTTCAATCTTATCGTTGGTCATAAATCCATTTCCGTATTTTGAATTGTTAAAATCAAAATCAGGTTCTTTTCCCTTAATTTCAGCCAGGGCTATACGATAATCATACGCTGATACATTTTCCCCGTTGACGTTGTAATTCCATTTATCATTTTCCCTGTATGAAAACGCAAACCTGCCGTTATCGGCAATAGCAACATCAGGATTGAAATGTTCATAGGGACCGAAAATTTTCCCGTCTATATTTGCATACCATTTATCATTTTCATAGTATGAAAACGCAAACCTGCCGTTGTCGGCAATAGCAACATTCCAAACATTTCCAGAAGGACCGAAAATTTTCCCGTCTATATTTGCATACCATTTATCATTTTCCCTGTATGAAAACGCAAACTTGCCGTTGTCGGCAATAGCAATACTGTAAACAGATTGATAGGGACCGAAAATTTTCCCGTCTATATTTGCATACCATTTATCATTTTCCGAGTATGAAAACGCAAACTTGCCGGTGTCGGCAATAGCAATACTGTAAACAGATTGATAGGGACTGAAAATTTTCCCGTCTATATTTGCATACCATTTATCATTTTCCCTGTATGAAAACGCAAACCTGCCGTTGTCGGTAATAGCAACATCGCGAATATTTCCATAAGGACCGAAAATTTTCCCGTCTATATTTGCATATTCTTTAAAATTATATTCCCTGTAACCAAACGCAAACCTGCCGTTGCGCCTGATTGACAAACCCCAAATTCCATTGGGAACATCGGGAAAAAGCCTGTTGCCAAGCCATGTAAGATAGCGCCCTGCCATATATAAGCTATATCCGTAGCCATCGTCTTTTTCGGGGTTAAGGTAAAAAACATTAAAAGGCTCTTCGTAATAAACCCCATCATCATCATCCTTGATACCATCGCCTTTTGCAATTCGTTTGCCGTTGAATACAAAAGTAAATTCGTGCGTTTGTCTGTTTTCGATAATGGCGGCAAACTTGTAGCCGTTCGGCGAGAGGCACATGAGGTACTCGTTATAATGTATCACCTCGTTTGCTTCGAGGGTAAAGAGCACGGTGCGTTTGGGGTTTTCGGCGGTTTGAGCGCCTGCGCCGCCTGCCAGCATGGCAAGCAATAGCGCGGTTAATAATATCCGTTTCATGATTTCATAATGAGTGATTAGGTGATTAAGAAATTAAGTGATTAAGAAAAACACGGGGTTCAATATCTTAATCACTTATTAGTGGTTAATGGTTAGTGCTGCCGCGCCGGTTTAGTTGAAAGTCGTAAGTCATAAGTCGTAAGTCGGCTGGCGCGCCAGCTAATTCATAACTCATAATTCATAACTCATAATTCTTAGTTTCTGGATTGCTTCGCTTCGCTCGCAATGACGGCGCGGCGCGCCGCCCACTGCCTACTGCCTACTGCCTACTGCCCACTACGGAATAATCGTGCTTTCGATTTCGCTCCAGGGACCTTTTTTGCCGCTGGTATTTTCCCAGCGGGCGGCAAACCAGAGGGTCTTTCCGCGCTCCGACTCCTTGAAGGTAAGGATGAGAGGGCTGTTGGTGTCGAATGACGAGCGGGTGAGGTCTTCTATTTCCGTCGGCTTGGTGTCGGAAATGACCGAAACGATTTCTGCGCCATGCTGTCCTTCCGGTTTTGCTTTCGCGTCTTTCGTGGCGCCAAAATCAAAACGCACTTGCCGGGGACCGTCGCCGGATACTATCAGCACGGGCGCTTTTTTCGCTACCGGCGCGGGCTCGCGCTTGGTTTTGTGGATAGGCAACCCCATATCTTCGCGGTCTTTGTCGCTCAGCTTGGGGTTATACGTCAGGTATGTCCGGACAAGCCTGCG
>JAIRLT010000238.1 GCA_031259225.1 Prevotellaceae bacterium | reverse complement strand
GTCAGGTCAAAGACTTTGCCTTCTTCGTAAACGCGCGACACCGCTTCGCCGGCAAGCAATACATTGATGATCCCGGCAAATTCGGGTAACGTGATGCCGTACTTTGCCAGCAGTTCGCGCTTCGGTTCGATTTTAAGCTGCGGGCGTTCTACCTGCTGCTCCACGCTGAGGTCGGCAATGCCGGGAATACCTTCAACCGCCCATTTTATCCGGTTGCCTAACATGAATAACGTATGCAGGTCGGTGCCGAAAACTTTTACGGCAATGTTCTTCCGCGTCCCCGACAGCATGGCATCGATACGGTGCGATATGGGCTGCCCGATTTCGACGGTTACGCCGGGCAGTACGCTTAATTTCCCGCGGATGTCCGCCAGCACGGCGTCTTTGGAACGTTTGCCGGAAATGAAAGGCGCTTCCAGTTCCGATACGTTCACGCCCAGCGCATGTTCATCCAGTTCGGCGCGTCCGGTCTTGCGCCCGACCGTCCGGATTTCCGGGATGGTCAATAAAATGCTGTCGGCTATATGACCTATTTTGTCCGACTCGTCCAGCGAAATACCGGGCTGGGTGCTGATATTAATCGTAAACGACCCCTCATTGAACGGCGGAAGGAAACTGCGTCCCAGCAGGAAAAAGGCTACCAGCGCCGCCAGCAACCCTATCGCTGCGCCGCCTGCTACCCCTTTCTTATGCCGCAATGCCCATACCAGCGCCGGGCGGTAACAGCGCTTTTTGAATGGATAATGGAGAATGGGACACCTCCCCCCAGCCCCCTCCAAAGGAGGGGGAGCGGCTGGCGCGTCAACACTGTCTGCTGCCAACTGCCCACTGCCAACTGCCCACTGCCTACTGCCTACTCCGTGCTTACGCAGCAGGTAGCTGCAAAGCACGGGTGTAACAGTCAGGGCGACGAGGGTAGAGGCGAAGAGGGAGATAATAAAGGTTATTCCCAGCGGCGCCAGCAGGCGACCTTCCATTCCCGAAAGGAAAAACAGCGGCACAAAACTGGCGACAATAATCAAGGTGGAATTGAGTATCGGCATCCGCACTTCCTTCGAGGCTTCAAAGACCACCTGAATTACGCCCGACTGTTCGGCAGGCGGTTTCCGGCGGTTTTCTCGCAGCCGCTTAAATACGTTTTCCACATCCACAATGGCGTCGTCCACCAGCGAGCCGATAGCGATTGCCATCCCCCCAAGGCTCATGGTATTTATCGTAAGCCCCATCAGTTTTAACGCCAGCACCGAAACCACCAGCGAAAGCGGGATAGTAACCAGGGAAATCACAGTAGTGCGGATGTTCATCAGGAACAGGAAGAGGACAACGGCAACGAAGATACCGCCTTCATACAGGGATTTCCGTACATTGTCGATAGCGTTTTCGATAAACCGCGCCTGCCGGAAAATGTCGGTAGACAAATGCACGCCTGCCGGCAGGGTTTGTTGGAGTTCTTCCAGCGAACGGTCGATTTTCCCGGTCAGTTCCAGTGTACCGGTATTCGGTTGTTTGGTAATGGTAATAAGTACGGCGGGTTTCCCGCGATTGGCGGCGACGCCCAATTTGGGCGTTTTATTTCCAATGACGACGTCGGCAATATGTTCGAGCAATACCGGCTGGTTGTCCGTGCTTTTTATCACTGCTTTCCCCAGCGTCTCCACGTCCGTTGTGGATAGCATCCCGCGGATGATGTACTCATTGCCGTATTCATAGAGGATGCCGCCCGGCACGTTGCGGTTCATATCCCGCAATGCGCCGGTAACTTCATTCAGCCCGACGGCATGGTGTTTCATCTTCTCGGGGCTGAGGCGGATTTGGTATTCCTTTATCTCGCCCCCCAATACGGTTACCTGCGCCACGCCGCCGGTGGAAAGCAGGTGGGGACGGACAGTCCAGTCGGCAAGCGTGCGCAGGGTTTGTAGCGGCACCGTGTCGGACGTCAGCCCGATAATCATCAGTTCGCCCAGTATGGACGATTGCGGACCTAACACCGGCGCGCCCGTATCCGGCGGCAACAATTCCCTGATGACCGCCAGTTTTTCGGCTACAATCTGCCGGGCGCGGTAAATATCCATTCCCCAGTTAAATTCTACCCATACAATCGAAAACCCGGTAGTCGAGGACGAACGCACGCGCCGTACGCCCGCCGCTCCATTGACCGCCGTCTCGACGGGAAAAGTTACCAACTGTTCTACTTCTTCCGGCGCCATGCCTTTGGCTTCGGTCATGACGACCACCGTAGGGGCGTTCAGGTCGGGGAAGACGTCCACCTCGGTCGTTGCGCCGGCATACAGCCCCGCCACAATGAGCGCCACCGCGCCCAGCAGTACCAGCAGCCGGTTATCCAGCGAAAATTTAATAATAGCATTTAACATATGCGTTCCTCCCCGTTAGTGGCTGTGCCCGGCGGGCAGTTGCGGTGTGACGGCGGACAGTTTCACCTGGTATGCGCCGCGTGTTACGACTACATCGCCGGCATTCAAGCCGGAAAGCGCCTGCACCCTTTCGCCGTCGGACGCGCCAATGGTTACCGCCTGTTTCCGGTACCTTTCGCCGGATAGTTGCAGGTACACGAAATAGTTCCCCTGCTCTTCCGTCAGGGCAGTTACCGGAATAGCCAGCACGTTGTCCTGTGGCGCGGCTAAGAGATATACCTCTGCAAAAGCGCCGGGCAGCAGGTCGCCGGGATTATTAAATTCAAATACCACCGGGATATATAATCCCGATGCTTTCCCGGACGAGCGCAGTTGCCCGTGCAAGTCCGGGAGCTTGTAGAGCGTATCGCTGTAAGCCGTCTTAAAGTGTGCGCTGCGGATGCTGCGGAGGTCTTGGAAGTAGCGTTCCGGCGCATCGGCGCGCAGCAGCAGGCGCTTGTTTTGTGCAATCACAGCCACCGGTTGCCCGACCGTTACGTAATCGCCCTGCCCGGCATAACGTTTTTTCACGAACCCGCTCACCGGCGAAACGATATTCACCCCGCCGGGTGTATAGTTGGCGGCTTGCGCATCGTAGGCGGTTTTGGCGGTTTCGTAGCGCAGGCGGGTTTGCTCAAATTCTTTCGCCGAAATGATATGGTCTTTGACTAATTCTTCGGCGCGGCGGTACGCTTTCAGGGCGGTTTCGTAGGTCATTTTTGTTTTGGCAACAGGGTCGCCGTCCGGCAGGTTTTTCGCCGACACCGACGCCAGCCTTTCCCCAGCCCGCACGCTCGCGCCATCGGTCATCGACGGGTGGATAAATGTAAGGATGCCTTCGGCTGTAGCGACAATGGTTATTTCATCGCCCTGCGCCGGCAACACCTGCCCGCCGGTTTTAATAACGCGGCTGAAAGCGCCCGGCGCCACGGGCATGGTTTGCAATCCGGCGGCAGCGGCTTGCGCTGCGGTAAAGATAATGGTTCCCGGCTGCTCGTCCGGATCTTCGTACAGTCCGGCATTGCCGGCATCCGGCGAATGGCATCCGGCAAGGATGACTAATAGATATATGTATGGTTTCATTATTTTATTTTAAACTTTTAGAACTTGGAGTTATGGAACATGGACAGGAGCGTTGCAACCTGTGCGCTCTCCCGGTAATGGGAAATGCATCAGCACTCTTGGCATAAAAAGGACTAACGGGGATTTATGGATGTAAGCGGCGGAAAGCGCCGACTTTTAAATCACCTGATAACGCTTAACTGAAAAAAGGAGGTGCACGCAGACCGGCATGGCGGTTGATGCCGGCAGTGGGGCAGAACGCATCTGCCATGCCGTAGGACTCGGCGGTAAAAGGACATGCCGCAGGTTCGGGCGCAAAGCCGGTAACAAGCAGGAGCGCCGGCAGCGGCTGGTGATGATGCGACGGATGGTCGCAGGCAGTGAATTTGCATTTACTCCCTTGGTGGGCGGCTGTTCCCAGCGCGTCTGTCCGGGCAATGCAGGCGGAGCAGTGGCGGATATCGTTGTCCGTATGATTGCCGGTCTGTTCCGGTGTATTATCCTGCCGGCAATGCTCCGTTGTAGCGCACATCACTGCGCCGTGATGGTGGTGCGGCACTACCATAAACAGCGCTAAATTGAAAGTCGCTACAGCAATAAAAACTATGGACAGTATACGTTTCACTGTATTGGAAATTTATGCAAAAGTAGTAAAAATTTACGGATTTACAAATTTACGGATTTACAGATTTAGCTGACGCCGGCTAATGTGAAAATGTGCTAATGTGACTAATTGGCTGACGCGCCGGAAACAATTTACAGATTTACAGATTTACGGATTTACAGGTTTAGGCTGGCGCGCCAGCTAATTCATAATTCATAACTCATAATTCATAATTAAAAAAATGCTTATCTTTGTAGCCGGAAAATCTTTAACCGATGAGAAAATTACATTTATTCCTGCTTTTATCAGCTTTAACAACG
>JAIRLT010000186.1 GCA_031259225.1 Prevotellaceae bacterium | reverse complement strand
AAAAATATTGCTTCCAAACAACATTATGCCTTGCTATTATTGGGGTTTCATCGCTCAACCATGAAATAATAAAAATGCTCTCGAAATAATAAAACAGGGGAAAAGAATAAAGCCCCTGTCCGTCCAATACTACATTATCACACCCGTATTGTACGGTTAAAGGTGCACACACACCTAAACAGAGGCTTAAACCTTTGGTGTGTGTGCACCTGTTTTTTATGTGTGATAACATACAAAAGTATAAAAAAATTATAATACGGTAAAATAAAATTAATTTGGTTACAATTCCGGTTGTTTTTAATACAGGTAACAGCGAATGAAAATGGCACGCTATGGCTGCATTTATTGTGGGCGGCGGTGTTTAATTTTTGAAAGTTGAAATTCTTTTTGTTTTTAATCGTTGCTTGTTCTTGTAATTCCTATTTTTTTTGTATATTTACGCGTTTTTTTGAAAATGATATTTAATCCAAACGACATAGGACAGCCGAACGGCAATTACTTCGCCCTTCCATATTCGCCGGACGAAGCGGAACTGGCGTTGATTTCCGTCCCGTGGGATGTAACCGTATCTTTCCGTTCCGGCGCCAGCCGCGCCCCGCAAGCCATACTGGAAACATCGGCACAGGTAGATTTATTCGATGCGGATGTGCCGGAAGCATGGAACATAAAAATCGGCACAGTTCCGCTGAACGAGCAATTAGTGGCGGATAATAAAAAATTCCGCGAGCTGGCAGAAAAAATAATTATAACTTTGGAACGGGGCGTTGCGCCGGAAACAGTAACGGATAAACTGGAAAAAGTCAATGCGGCATGCGCGGCAATGAACGATTATGTATATCGCGAAACGCAAAAGCAGTTGGAAGCGCAGCGCATTCCTGCAATCATCGGCGGGGAGCATAGCGTGCCGCTGGGCGCGTTACGCGCACTGTCCGGCGCATATAGCGATTTCGGCATTTTGCACATTGATGCGCACGCCGACTTGCGCAAAGCCTACGAAGGATTTACGTATTCGCATGCCTCTATCATGTATAACGCTTTGCAGTCAGGCAGTGTGAAACGCTTGGTGCAGGTGGCTGTCCGCGACTACTGCTTCGACGAAGCGGAACGGATGCAACACGACGGGCGTATCACGGTATTTCCCGATATGCTTTTGCACGAAGCGGCTTTTAATGGGAAAACATGGGCGGCGCAAACGGCGGAAATTTTGCAACCGTTGCCGCAAAAAGTATATGTAAGTTTCGACATCGACGGTTTGTCGCCGGACTATTGCCCGAACACGGGAACACCTGTGCCGGGCGGTTTATCGTATGCGCAGGCGGTGTATTTGTTGAAACAACTGGTATTGTCGGGACGCCGGATTATCGGGTTCGATTTGTGCGAAACCGCACCAGACGCCAACGACGCTAACATTGCCAGCCGCCTTTTGTTCAAGCTTTGTTGTTATGCCCATTGGGCTGCCGCGAAATGAAACAAACCAAAAAAATATAAACTAAAAAATGAAAAAAAATGAAAAAAATGAAAGTGTTCTTACTTGCTTCGGGGTTGGTATTGCTGACCGCCGAAGGTTGCGCGCAAAAAAAAGTAGTGGAAGGCGCTACCGCTGCACAGATTGACTCCGTTAGCTATGCCCTGGGTATGGATTTGGGACGGAGTTTGAAACAATCCAATTTGGACGTCCTTGATTTGGGCGTAATAGTGAAAGCTATTAACGATGTGTTTAACGAAAAGCCATTGCGCTTCGACGAGATGCAGTCCCAAATGATTATCCGCAATTTCCTGACCCAGCAACAGGAATTTAAAAGGAATAAAAACATGGAAGCCGGGAAAGCGTTTTTGGAAGAAAACAAAAAAGACGCTGAAGTAGTGGTACTGGAAAGCGGTTTGCAGTACAAGGTTATTACGCCGGGTAACGGCGCCAAACCTACATCTGCCGAAGATACGGTGAAAGTTAATTACCGCGGCACGCTGCTCGATGGCACGGAATTTGACTCGTCTTACAGCCGTGGCGAGCCTATCGAATTTCCCTTGAACGGCGTCATTAAAGGCTGGACGGAAGGGCTGCAACAATTGAATGAAGGCGCCAAAGCCATTCTTTATATTCCTTCCGAACTGGCTTACGGCGAACGGGGGGCAGGGGAACAAATAGGTCCTAATGCTACGTTGATTTTTGAAGTAGAATTGTTGGAAGTTAAACCGGCAAACAAAGTAGAACCGTCGGATAAACCGGCACAAAAATAAACGGCTATGGCACTCGAATTTTCCGGTAAGTTAATTAAAAAATTGCCATTACAAAGTGGCACTTCTGCCAATGGCACTTGGAGCCGGCAAGAAATCATTATTGAAATTCCCGGGCAGTTTCCGCAACAAGTGTGCGTATCCTTGTGGGGAGATCGCGTGAACGACGCGGTGAAATATGTAGAAGGCGATATATTGAAAGTAAGTTTCAATTTGCAATCGCGCGAATACAACGGGCGTTGGTACACCGACGTGCGGGCATGGCGTTTGGATAAGGAAGCGGCGGCAGTAACCGCCCCTTCCGCCCCTTCCACCGCTTCAGAACCGGCACCGGCTGGCAGCACAAGCACTCCCACGCCGTCACCGGCAGACGACCCCTTTGCCGCCACTCCTGCGCAACAGGTGGACGACTTGCCTTTTTAGTGGAAAGTGGAAAATGGCTGGCGCGCCAGCCCAATTCCCCATTCTTAATTTCCGATTAAAAAAAACCGCCGGTAAGGAAACTTGCCGGCGGTTTTTTCTGAAATCTTTGAATTTTTAAATCTTTAAATTGTTCCTGCGTCAGCAATTAGAAATTAAAAATTGAACTGGCGCGCCAGTGCTAACCACTAACCACTATTTTCGTATCTTTGTACCTTAATTTTCCAGCTTGTTGAAAGCAACCAAAACAATACCTGCATACCGCGCCGGGATGGACATCGGTTCTACAACCGTGAAATTAGTCATAGCAGATGACGGCGACGGCGTGTTGTTCGCCGATTACCGCCGGCATAACGCCGATTTGGGACGCGCCATTGTAGGGGCGTTCTTTGCGGCATTCCGCCAAATCGGCGACTGTACGCTGGATATTGCTATCACCGGATCGGTGGGCATGGGTATTGCCGAACGTTTCGGCACACTGTTCGTGCAGGAAGTGGTGGCGTCGGTAACGTTGATAGAGCAGCGTTTTCCCGCCGTGCGAACCTTTATTGACATCGGCGGCGAAGATGCTAAAATGATTTTCTTTCGTCCGGGACAGGCGCCTGATATCCGTATGAACGGCAGTTGCGCCGGTGGCACGGGCGCATTTATCGACCAAATGGCAAGCCTGCTGGGCGTGCAGGTAACGGCATTGAGTACCCTTGCCGGGAAAGCGGAAAAGACTTATCCTATTGCGTCGCGGTGCGGCGTGTTTTCCAAAACCGATGTGCAAAACCTCATTAGCCGTAATGTGAATAAAGCCGATATTGCCGCATCCATTTTCCATGCGGTGGCGATGCAAACCGTGTCGGCGCTTTCGCGCGGCTACGAAACCACGCCGCCGGTGTTTTTCTGCGGCGGTCCGTTGGCGTTCATCCCGGCGTTGCATAAGGCTTTTGAGAATATATTGTCGCTTTCCGGCGAGCAGTGTATTTTCGACCGGCATGCGCATATCGTGCCGGCGTGGGGCTGCGCCATTACGCCACGCACAGGTAACAAAGCCATCCGCTTGAGCGACGTCCTGCGCAATGCCAAAAATATGGAACTTTCCGATAAAACAATGTTGGAAAAACGACTGCCGAAGCTGTTTGAAAACCGTTCGGACTTTGAGAACTGGCGCAAGAAGAAATGCAACCGGTTTGTTGATCGGATTGCATGGGAAGAATGTACGATGCCCTGTTACCTTGGTATAGATTCCGGCTCTACGACTACAAAAATCATGGTCGTGGACGGCAAGGAACGGGTCTTGTTCGACTATTATACACGCAACGAAGGTAACTCCCTGCAAGCGGTCATCAATGGACTGGAGGCATTGCGTTACACGGCGGTGCAGCACGGCATACCGCTTACGGTGGCAGGAAGCGCGGTAACCGGCTACGGCGAGAACTTGGTAAAAGCCGCTTTCAACCTTGATTTCGGACTGGTGGAAACCATTGCGCATTACCTCGCCGCACGGAAAATTTCGCCGGAAGTATCGTTTATCCTGGACATCGGCGGGCAGGATATGAAGGCGTTGTTTATTGAAAACGGCGCTATCCGCCGGTTGGAGATTAACGAAGCCTGCTCGTCGGGTTGCGGGTCGTTCATTGAGGGGTTTGCGAATATGCTGGATCTGCCGGTGGCGGAATTTGCGGACATGGCTTGCCATGCCGGCGCGCCCTGTGATTTGGGGACGCGTTGCACGGTGTTTATGAATTCCAAAGTAAAGCAGGCGCTCAAGGAAAACGCGGCGATTGCCGACATCGCCGCAGGACTGTCGTATTCGGTGATAAAGAATTGCCTTTACAAGGTATTAAAGTTAAAAGATGTGGCAGACCTTGGCGGGCATATCGTCGTGCAGGGCGGCGCATTCCGTAACCTGTCGATTGTGCGGGCGCTGGAGGTGCTGGCGGGCACCGAAGTGTCGTTTTCCGATATTCCGGAGTTGATGGGCGCTTACGGCGCGGCTATCTACGCATGCCGGCACGCGGTTGCCGGCGCCGCCGTTACGCCGCTCGAACAGTTCTTGACAATGGAGGCTTTCGCTACCGATATGGTACAGTGCCACGGCTGCGAGAACCACTGTTTCGTAAAAAAATTCAAGTTCTCGAACGGCAACAATTATTATTCCGGCAATAAATGCGAAAAAATATTTTCAAATAAAGTAGAAGCCCCTCATGAAGGTGCAAATCTCTATGCCATAAAGCTGCAATCGCTGTTTGACCGTTCGGCGGGGCAACTCCACGAGCCGGCGCTGCGTATTGGCATCCCGCGCGGGTTGAATATGTTTGAGAATTATCCTTTCTGGCATACGTTGCTTTCCGAATGTAACCTGCAACCGGTGCTGTCGCAGCCTTCGACCTACGCCATGTACGAGCAGGGGCTGCGCTCGGTGATGTCCGACAACATCTGTTTCCCCGCCAAACTGATGCACGGGCATATTTTGAATTTGCTGGAACAAAAAGTAAACCGTATCCTTTTTCCTTACGTGGTATTCGAGCAAAAGGAAGACACGCGCTCCGCCAATAGCTACAATTGCCCGGTGGTTACGGGTTATTCCGACGTAATCAAAGCCGGTATGGATACCGCTGGGAAATTCGGCGTGCCGGTAGATGCACCTACGGTAGCGTTCAACGACGACAAGCTGCTGTATAAAGCTTGCAAGGAATATCTATACAGTCTCGGCATTGCCGGCGAGGTGGTCAAACGCGCATTTGCCCTTGCTTTGCAAGCTCAGCAGGCGCATTTCCGGCATTTGTCCGACCGTGCGTTTCAATTGCTCGACGACGCCAAAGCCGGCAACCGTATGGTCATTCTGCTCGCCGGCCGCCCTTATCACGCCGACCCGTTGATACAGCACAAAGTGTCGGAATTTATTACCCAAATGGGCGTGGACGTCATCACCGAAGACGTCACACGGATGTGGAACAGTAATGTATATGGGCAATTGCATGCCGTAAGCCAGTGGGCGTATCCCAACCGTATTTTTAAAGCCGCCCAGTTCGTAGCGAACAGTAACGACAACATCCATTACGTACAGCTTACGTCTTTCGGCTGCGGTCCCGATGCACTGGTAACCGACGAAGTAAATGAAATCCTCAAACGGAAAGGGAAAAACCTCACGTTGCTGAAGATTGACGAGGTGAATAATATCGGTTCGTTACGGCTGCGCATCCGTTCTTTAGTGGATAGCTTGCGTTTCAGCCCGCCGGGACACTGCGAAATCCCGTTTATTCCGCCGCCCGTCTTCACCAAAGGCGACCGCTACCGTAAAGTCATTGCGCCCTATTTTGCCGAAGGCTATTCGGAACTCCTGCCCGAAATATTCAAACTGATGGGCGTGGATATGGAAATCCTGCCACCCAGCGATTCGGAATCAGTTACGCAAGGATTGCGTTACGTGAACAACGAAGTTTGTTACCCGGCTATTTTGGTTGTCGGCGACATCGTGAAAGCCCTGAAGTCCGGCAAATACAACCGCCATGAAATTGCTGTCGCCATTACCCAGACCGGCGGGCAATGCCGCGCCACCAATTACATTGCTTCTATCAAACGCGCCATGCAGGCGGCGGGCTTCAACGACATTCCCGTAGTCTCCGTCGCCTTCAACGACGATATCTACAATGAGCAACCGGGCTTTCAATTGCGCTGGTCGCGGGCGCTTATCATCACCTTCTTTGCCTTGCTGTATGCCGATTGCCTTACCAAATTTTACTATGCCTCTGTAGTACGCGAAAAAGAAAAAGGCGCTGCCGCCCGCTTGCGCTGTAAATATATCAACCTTGCCAAGCCTTTTATTTTGCAACGCAACCGGGCGGCATTGTTCAAACTGGTAAAAAACGCCGCAAACGAATTTAACGGTATCATCACGCCTAACGACCATGTGCCGGTTATAGGCGTGGTGGGGGAAATTTATGTAAAATACAACTCGTTTAGCCATAAAAACGTGTTGCAATGGCTGACAGAGCAAGGCGTGGAAGTAGTGGCGCCGTCACTCTACAACTTTTTTATATCCGGGTTTGTAAACATGCGGCACAATCATCATCACCACATCAAGCGCAACACGCTGCCGTTAGTGGTGAATGACGCTATCTACAAAGTCGTGTACTATTATGCACGCAAATTCGACCGTGCCGCCGCCGCCTTCCGCTATTACCGCCCCTTCAGCGATCTTTACGAGGACGCCGAAAAAGCAGCGAAAATCATTAACCTCACAGCGCAATTCGGCGAAGGATGGCTCATTCCCGCCGAACTTGCCGCCTTTGCCGAGTCCGGTGTATTCAACGCCCTTAGCCTGCAACCTTTCGGCTGCATTGCCAACCATATTATCGCCAAAGGCATTGAGAAGCGCGTGCGCGAAGTCTATCCCGCCATGCAACTGCTCTTCCTCGACTTCGACGCCGATACCTCCGAAGCAAATGTCCTCAACCGCCTCCACTTTATGATTAAACACGCAAAAGACCAAGTGTGAATTATATATTTACAGATTTACAAATTTGGACTGGCGCCAACACGAATGGATAATTGAAAATGGTAGCATCAGCCTAAATCTGTAATTTCCCCGTGTCCCAGTAGTTTATTTATGGTTGCTCATCGAAACACTAAAGAGGACAAGGCGCAATAAAAGTTGGATTGGGTACGTAAATCTATCCGGTAAATCTTATCCGGTTATTACATCGGTCAGACATAATTTTTTTTTGTACCTTTGCAGGTCATTAACTATAGAACGCAGCATTATAATGCCTGTACCTTATTTTACGTCGGAAAGTATAAAAAAATTCCATGAATTATTGCAAGCTGCTAAGCGCGCAGTGGTAGTTACGCACCACAATCCCGACGGCGATGCTATAGGCACCAGCCTTGCACTGACGCAAGTGTTAAAGATGCTGGACATAGATACAACGACTATTGTACCGAATCCTTTTCCTGAATTTTTGCACTGGCTGGATGGCGTGAAAGATATCCTGATTTATAAACACGGGCATACTTTGCCAAAGCAACTGCTGTCCGAAGCCGATTTGCTGTTTTGCGTTGATTTGAACGCCCTTTCGCGGATGGATGCGTTGGGCAAATTTATTAACACTTTGCCCACGCCGCGTGTGATGATAGACCATCACCTGCAACCGGAACTAAAAGATTTTACCATTGCCTTTTCAGATCCGAAAGCCTGTTCGTCTGCGGAAACGCTTTATCACCTGATTAAAGATTTGGATTTGCTGCCGCACCTGAATATAACGATTGCTGAAGCTATTTATACCGGTATAATGACTGATACCAACGGGTTCCGGAATAATTGTTCGCGTCCTGAAGTTTTCTACATCATTGCGGAATTGCTTCAATACGGCATCGACAAAGATAAAATATACAATGCCGTATACAATAGTTATTCGTACAACCGTATGCGGTTGTTGGGATATGCGTTGGAAAAAATGGTGATGCTGCCGGAATATCGCACGGCATACATTGTGCTGACAAAAGAAGAAATAGCTTCGTTCAACTTTCAACCCGGCGATACGGAAGGGTTTGTAAATTATCCGTTGCATATTAAAGATATTGTATTTTCTGTTTTTATGTCGGAGAACCAGGAAAACATTCGCATTTCTTTCCGTTCGCGCGGTCAATTTTCGGTCAATGAATTTGCCCGCCAACATTTTGATGGTGGCGGACATCTTAATGCAGCGGGCGGTATCTCTCGCCTGCCGGTAGGGGAAACCATTGCAAAATTTCTTCAATCCTTAGAACAATATAAAAATGAATTGGGCACTGTGTAAAATATATTTTTTGTTGGCATGTTGTTTGGTTGCTTGCCATCACAACACGTCACGCAACGGGTTGAAGCCGGTGGAAATCGGACGGACGGAGAAAAATGCCATGATAGATCTCAATCGCAAAATGGTGGAAAAAGATATTGAACAGATTGAAGCCTATATTAAGGAAAAGCAACTGCCCATGCAACGATATGCCGACGGTTATTACGGAATGGTTACCAAACAAGGCGCAGGGCGTATGGCTGTGGACGGTTCGACTTTGACCCTGCGCATGACTATCCGGTTACTCAATGGCGCAGTATGTTACAAAGACAGCATTTTGACGTTTATTCCCGGTCAAACAACTGCTATTCCGGGATTGCACCAAGTGGCAAAATCGTTGCAAAAAGGCACATGGGCGCGTTACATTTTTCCACCGTCAATGGCTTACGGATTGTACGGCGACGGACGCCAGATACCGCAACGAAGCATTTTGGAATATGATATAGAAGTATTGGAAGTACAATGAAAAAACCAGTTATCCTGTTTATTTTATGTTTCCTTTGTGCTTGCACATCGGAAGTAGAACGCTTGTCCGTATCGAATCAGGAACAGGCTATCAACAATTATATATCGGCACAAATGACCGCTGATACTACCATTCAGATGGTCGCCAACAACGGCTCGTATCGCTTGATTAGAACGCCCGGCAATGCACCGGAAGCAACGACCGGCGACTCGGTCAGGTTTTATTATATTGCTTATGTGTTTTCAAATGGCAAAGGCATGGCGTTCGATACTAACAGGGATACGTTAGGCTTCCTCCCGCAGTTGGATAACGGACAGGGCGTCATCGGTAGCGGGCAATACATTCCCGGATTGGATAACGGTTTAACAGGAATGAAAACCGGCGAAAAAGCGGAACTGATTTTCCCTGCATCGCAGGGCTTCGGCAATATGGCTGTAGGGTTAGTGCCGCCGTTGTCGGCTTTGTTGTTTGATGTGGAAATGGTGAGCGTTAAGAACTAAAAGTGCCGGCGATGAAATTTAGAAATCAGAAATTAGAAATGAATATGTATAAGTACCTTTTGTTTTTTTCTTTGGCGGTAGTAGTTTCCGGCTGTGCAAAGAGCATTGATGAAAATGCAGACGATACGGAAAAAAAATTATTAAGGGCATACGTAGAAATGCAGGCGCAAGCAGGTGTGCAGTATGACTCAACCGCCTCCGGGCTTTACTTCCGGTTTCCAGAAGGACGGAAGTCCGGCGGCGCCATGCCTGCCGATACCGACTTCCTTTATGTAAATTATACAATGTATGATTTGAAGGGCAACATAGCGGCATCCCAATACAACCAAAGCGATGTAGCCAAACAATTGGGTACATTTTCGGCTAGCACGTATTATGGTCCCAAACTGTGGGGCGTCGGAAGATATGCACTGACAAACGGTTTGGAAGAAGCCGTGCAAATGATGACAGAAGGAGAAAAAATACGCGTATTGGTGCCTTCGTGGCTTTCTGTCATCAGTTCCGACACGCGGCAGTATTCCACGACAACTATGTTCGACATTGAATTGTTGCGCGTGGTGCGCGACATCCGGCAATTTGAAACCGATACGCTACGTAATTTCAGCGCGCGCTATTACAGCGGCATGGATACGATAAAAAAAGACTGGTATTACTTAGACCTGAAGCAGGGCAACGTTTCGGACTCGGTAGCCAACATCGGCGATACACTGAACGTTCGCTACATCGGATACCTGCTGGATAATTTTGTTTTCGATACCAATATTGCCGACAGCGCCAGCTACTACAAGATTTATGACGCAACCAAAGATTATGCCGTGCTCTCGGTTATTTATGAGGAAGACACCGACACGGATGACACCAATACTTCGGAAGGCACAATGGATGTAGTGGATGGCTTCAAATATGCCCTTCAACGAATGAAGCCCGGCGATGAAGCTGTTACTTTCTTTTCTTCGGATTATGGCTATGAAGCAGCCGGTTCTGGACAGATACCCGCCTATGCGCCGTTGCGTTTCTACATAAAATTAGAAAGCATCGGTCGCAAGCAGTAGGAAAATACAAGGTTTTTTATGGATGTCCGGCGGCGCCGCCGCTTTCCATTCCGCTACGGAAGCCGTACGGACAAAAGCATCGGGCTGTGTAAGATTGGCTGCCACGCATACGTGTGTAGCGGGCGCGGCTGTTTTCAGGATGTCGTTGAACAGCGATTGGTTCCGATAGGGCGTTTCGATAAACAGTTGCGTTTGTTTCCCGCTTGCAGAAAGGCGTTCCAGTTGTTTTATGCGTTGTTGCCGTTCGTGCGGTTTTACCGGCAGGTAGCCCGCAAAAGCAAACGACTGCCCGTTTAAGCCTGACGCCATCAACGCCAGCAGCAACGACGACGGTCCAACCAGCGGTACAACCTCTATGCGCTTTGCATGCGCCAACCGTACCAGCGCCGCCCCCGGATCTGCTACAGCCGGCACGCCGGCTTCGCTCAACAGCCCGACGTCATTGCCGTCCAACGCGGGTTGCAAAAACGGCGCTATGGTTTCCGACGCGGTATGTTCATTGAGCGTAAAAAAAGCCAGCGCATCTATAGGCGTTGTTATTTTTGCCTTGCTCAAATACCGCCGCGCCGTGCGCACTTCTTCCACTACAAAATACTGCAAACGCCGCAAGACAACCAATGTCCCCTGCGGTATGACGTCGTCCAATGGGCTGTCGCCAATGGGTGCAGGAATTAAATATAATTTACCGGAACGATGCATGGCTAAAAAGCTAAAAAACGGTGCAAAGTTAAAAAAAATTTGCAGATAAAAAATAAAGTAATATATTTGCA
>JAIRLT010000184.1 GCA_031259225.1 Prevotellaceae bacterium | reverse complement strand
GAAGACCCGGAAACGCGCACGAAAGCGACCGTGAAGACAAAGCAGGCTATCCGGAAAGAGTTTGAAACGGAACTGCGCAAGTTTTGTAAGCCCTACCTGACTTACAATCCCGCCGTCACGGCTGACCGCGAAAACTTCGGCTTGCCGGTGCACAAAACCACCCGCACGCCTGTGCCGGTAGCGACCATGCCGCCGGACTATGAACTGGAGTTGTCCGTTCCGGGACGCATCACTTTTCATTTTTTTGAAAAGGGTGGAAAACATGCGGAAGCGAAGCCTTTCGGTCAGCATGGCGCGGAAATCGGGTGGTCGCTCGGCGGCGAGCGTCCGGCGCGCTGGCAAGACCTGTCGCACTCGAGCTTCGACACGCACTCGCCACTGACCTTGTCGTTCGAGAACGACCAGCGCGGGCAACCCCTGTACTTCGCCCTCCGCTGGGAAAACACCCGCGGCGAAAAAGGACCCTGGAGCGAAATACAGGAAACGATGGTGCCGTAACAGGCAGTGGGCAGTGGGCAGTAGGCAGTGCTGGCGCTTCGCGAATGGAGAGTGGAAAGCTGCTGACGCGCCAGCCCCCTTCACCCTTTACCTTGTACCCTTTGCCCTTAAAGCTGGGTGCAACAAAGAACTGCCGGTGCAAAAATGTACCGGCGGTTTTTTTGAAATATTTAAATCTTTGAATTTTGAAATTTTGAAATTATTCCTGCGCCAGCCCCCTTCACCCTTTACCTTGTACCCTTCACCCCTCAAAGCTGAGTGCAAAGAAGAACTGCCGGTAAGGAAACTTGCCGGCGGTTTTCTTTGAAATCTTTAAATTTTGAAATCTTTAAATTGTTCCTGCGTTAGCCTAAATCTGTAAACCTGTAAATCCGTCAATCTGTAAATTCCCGTTGGCTGATAGCAAAAAAATAATTATCTTTGCGCCGGTTTCAATTCATACAATAATATTTCTTCGTATATGAATATTTTTAAAGGTACTTCTTTATTTTCTTTTTTATGGTGCGGCATTGTTGCCTGTTGCTTACTGTCGGCTTGCAGCGATGAGGACGAAACGACTACCTCCTCCGGAATTTTGGGCATGCAAGGGACTATCACTGCCAATATACACGACTATGCCGTAAGGGACACCACGCTTTTCCTGAAAGCCGAAGGCATTACGGCGCCAACAAAAGATAAAATCACTTACCAGTGGACTATTACCGACCCCGCATCCCTGTACGTTTGGGGGCAAGTAATCAAATATCAATTTCCGGGCAATACGGAAAATTCCGTAACTATCACGCTCTCGGGAACAGCCGACGGGTATTACAGTACCTCCACCACCAAAGCCATCACGCTTATTGAAAATTCTTTTGCGAAAACGGTGGAAGGACTTGCCGAAGGAACAAGCACATTCGCCGATACACGCGACGGGCAAACGTACCAATATGCACCAATCGGCAACTACGACTGGATGACGCAAAACCTGAACTGGGCAGGCGCCGGAAAGAGTTACAAAAACGAACAGGAATACGATATTATTTTCGGACGGCTATATACATGGGACGAGGCAACGGACATTTCAAAGGACATTTGCCCGCCGGGCTGGCACCTTCCCGACACTACCGAATGGAATGATTTGGGAAAAGCGCTGAATGACGGCACCCCCGTTACCTTTGAGAGCTACTGGCAAAAACTGGGCAGCTATGCGGCTGCCAATGCCGTCATTCGTGAAAAGAAGCTATGGCCCTACGACCCCAACAATATCAAAGAAAATAAAAAAGGCTGGAACGCACTGCCTGCCGGCGAATTTTCAGGCGGCATCTACTCCGGCAACGGGCGCTACGGGCACTGGTGGAGCGCCACGCCTTACCCGGATAAAACGGACTATGCCTATTCGCGCTACATTATATATAATAACGCGGCATTCTACTTTGTAGACAGGCATAAACAATCGTATCTATCCGTCCGTTGTGTGCGGCAACCCTCCCCGACTCCCTAAAACAGCCGGCGGAGCGCCGAAGGCGCGATATTATTTATAGTCCCGTATGTAAACGCGGGATAAAACAAATCCCCATACAAATAAAAAGCCCCGAAGGGGCGATAGGACAGCCAACGGCTAACAAAGCGCGTTATTCCGACCGGAGCCCGCGGGGAACGGGCGGGTATAGCAGGGAAAACATCCGTTCGCTTTACGCTTAACGCATCCCGTTTAACTCAAATATAGTATTCCGTCAATTCAATAATGCCTGCCCGGAGCGCATATTTGATGGCTTCGTACATATTATTCACTCCCAGCTTGCGGAAAATATTTTTACGATGGGTATTTATCGTATGAAAACTCAAATTTTGTTCCTGCGCAATTTCTTTTGTTGTTTTTCCCAATGCTATTTTGTGCAATACCAAACGTTCGCTGGCGGTTAGTTTGTCCGGCGTATTTTGCGACTGGACGCCTTCGTGAAGCGCCTGCACCGCCACGTCGCACAAGTAACTTTCACCATGAACGGCATATCTCAACGCAGTGATAATATCTTCTTTCAAATCGGTTTTCATCACCACGCCGAACGCCTGCCCCGACAATAATACCTGCCGTAAAAAAGATTTCGACAACTCATCGGAAAACAATAACCATACCGAATGCGGATGCCGCTGTTTCATATTCAGCAGTTGTGAATCTGCGATATCAAACAGCGTATAATCCAACACCACCACCGCTGCCGGATAATTAACCAACTGCTTCATCAACTCTGCGTGCGACGAAACTTCCAGTACCGTATCGGTCAAAGCCAGTTGCCGCAACAACGACGCAACGCCTTGCCGGGTGATATATTGATTATCGGCTAAAATAACAGGACGCATATCAATTAAAATTAGAAATTACGGATTTATGCTGTGCAAAAATACCATAAATGTGTTATTTTAACAAATAAAAGTTAAAAATACCACAAATATGCTATTTCATGTCTTTGCCGAATACATTACCTTTGTGAAAATTTTTTAATATTAAATATAAAATTATGGCAAAAATTTTCAAACAACTCACCGAATTAATAGGTAACACTCCGCTGTTGGAACTGTCATCCTATGAAAAATCAAAGGCTGCCGCCGCAAAACTGATTGCTAAATTGGAATATTTTAATCCTGCAGGCAGCGTGAAAGACCGCATCGCATTAGCGATGATTGAAGACGCCGAATTACAAGGCGTATTGAAACCCGGCGCAACCATCATTGAACCGACCAGTGGTAACACCGGCGTAGGACTGGCATTTGTGTCGGCTGCCAAAGGCTATAAGCTGACGCTTACCATGCCCGAAACCATGAGCCTTGAACGGCGCAACCTGCTGAAGGCGCTCGGTGCAACGCTGGTGCTTACGCCCGGCAGCGAAGGAATGAAAGGCGCAATAGCCAAAGCGCTTGCTTTACGTGCGGAAACGCCCGACGCTATTATCCTGCAGCAATTCGACAATCCCTCGAACCCGGAAATTCATTACCGTACCACCGCCGATGAAGTTTGGCGCGACACCGACGGGAAAGTGGACATTTTCGTATCGGGCGTTGGCACCGGCGGCACGGTTAGCGGCGCAGGTAAACGCCTGAAAGAACTCAAACCCGATGTAAAAGTTATTGCCGTAGAGCCCGCCGACTCGCCGGTACTTTCGGGCGGCAATCCCGGACCGCATAAGATACAGGGTATCGGCGCTGGCTTCGTTCCCAAGAACTACGACAGTTCCGTCATTGACCGCATCATCACCGTATCCAATGACGACGCCATCCGTACCAGCCGCGAACTGGCGAAAACGGAAGGGTTACTCGTCGGCATATCTTCGGGGGCGGCAGCGTTCGCAGCGACCAGCCTTGCACTCGATCCCGAAAACAAAGGGAAAAATATTGTAGTCATCTTACCCGACACCGGCGAGCGCTACCTTTCTACAATTCTTTATGCGTTCGATGAATATCCACTCTAAAATTCACAACAAAAGTTTATGAATAATTTGCCTCGCTTTACGGCGGGGCTTTTTTTCGGGTAGCGGGGAACTACAAGAATTTAAAAATTTCAATATTCAATGTTTCATAGTTGTGTGCCGGAAGGAATTGCAAATCGCAACAACATTCCAGTAACCCGCATACGACTTGAAAATGTTGCTGTGTAAGGAAAATAAAATGCCGCCGGTTGTTGTAGCGTTTTTTCAAAGTTGTTTTTATTAGTTTTTATACTTTATCCCTCACACACCGGACGCGGACATATTTGTTGCGGTTGACCCACTGGACCCAAGTATTAGACGAAACAATACCGCACACTCTATCGAGTCCCGCGCAATATGAGCAGACACTTGGAGCTGTAGTCGTAGATCCTTCGGTTATGATGTCACACAACCAATCACCACCGTCAATAAGCGGTATCAACTGCCAATTTTTCCGCATACATTCTCCTTCAGTAAGAGTGGGATAACGCCAGCCCGCGGGGCATAAGTAATTTTCACCGCCAAAAGATGTAAGAGTGCCTTG
>JAIRLT010000082.1 GCA_031259225.1 Prevotellaceae bacterium | reverse complement strand
AAATCTGTAAATGAATTTACCCATTCTTCAATGACGCGCGGGAAGTGTTGGTATTCGAGCTGGTGTATTTTTGCGGCTAATATTTCCGGCGTATCGCCGGGAGTGACGTCGCAAGCGGTTTGAAAAATAATTTTTCCGCTATCGTATTCGCTGTTTACTTCGTGAATGGTAATGCCCGATTTCCGCTCGCGGTTGGCAATCACGGCGCGGTGTACGTGCATTCCGTACATTCCCTTTCCGCCGTAAGCAGGCAACAATGCCGGGTGGATATTTAAAACCCGGTGCGGGAAGGATTGTAGTAACCTGTCCGGCGCCAGCCACAAGAAACCCGCCAGCACAATGGCGTTTATGCGGCATTCCCGCAATTTTTCCAGCACATTATCCGTATGGTAAAAATCGTTGCGGCAGAAAGTATGTACGGAAATACCTGCCCGTTGCGCCCGTTCAATCACGCCAGCATGCGGGTTATTGACGAATACCGCCCCCACAGTTATATTTTTTGTTGGCGGGTTAAAATAATTAATAATATTTTCCACATTCGTTCCGGCGCCTGAAGCAAACAAAGCAAGAATAAACATAAGGTTGGTTTTTAGCGGGCTAATAAATAAAGTAATCAAAAAACTTTGTCAAAATTAAAAAAAAGATTACTTTTGTACAATAAAAAAAATGATAAAAAATTTTGTCATATCGGAAATATGTATTTTCTTTGCAGCCGCAAATGAAAAAAATTTAAATAAAAATTAACAAAATTTATTAACTAAAAATTTAATTATTATGGCAGATGTAGCATCGAAAGTAAAAGCAATTATCGTAGATAAGTTAGGTGTTGATGAAAATGAAGTAACTCCCACGGCGAGTTTTACCAATGACCTTGGCGCAGATTCCCTGGATACAGTGGAACTGATTATGGAATTTGAAAAAGAATTCAGCATCACAATTCCCGATGAGAGTGCAGAAAAAATCAGCACAGTAGGCGACGCAATTGCATATGTAGAGCAAAACGCAAAATAATGTCCGGCGCCTGCCGCAGGGTAGTATTAACGAAATTTAATGTATGGAATTAAAGCGTGTTGTTGTTACCGGTCTTGGCACTATCAATCCGTTAGGGAATAAAGTAGAGGAATATTTTACCAATCTTCTGGCGGGAGTGAGCGGTGCTGAATTGATAACATCTTTTGATACCACACTTTTCAAAACAAAGTTTGCCTGCGTGGTGAAAAATTTTGATCCGTCCGTCTTTGGGCTTGATCGTAAGGAAGCGCGCAAGTTGGACTTGTATGCGCAATACGCCATGGCAGCTGCCGGTGAAGCCATACAGGATGCAGGTATCGATGCCGGGGTAATCAACCACGACCGCGTGGGGGTTATCTGGGCTTCCGGTATCGGCGGCATACAAACATTCTATGAAGAAGTAAAGGGTTATGTGCAGGGTAATTTTTTGCCGCGCTATAACCCGTTTTTTGTTCCTAAAATGATTTCGGACATCGCCGCCGGGCATATTTCCATGAAATATGGTTTCCGCGGTCCGAATTACGGCACGGTGTCGGCTTGCGCTTCTTCCACTACCGCTATGTGCGACGCATTTAACCTTATCCGCTTGGGCAAGGCGAATGCTATTGTGGTAGGCGGTTCGGAAGCCGCCGTAACCGAACCGGGTATCGGAGGGTTTAATTCTGCGCAAGCATTATCTACCAACAACGAAAATTACAAAACCGCCTCGCGCCCGTTTGACAAAACGCGCGACGGCTTTGTAATGGGCGAAGGCGGCGGCGGTTTGGTGTTTGAAGAATACGAACACGCCAAAGCGCGCGGCGCAAAAACCTATGCCGAAGTTATCGGTGGCGGCATGTCGGCGGACGCTTACCACATCACCGCTTCGCACCCCGAAGGATTGGGCGCTATTCTGGCAATGAAAGCCGCATTGGAAGACGCTGCCGTACGCCCGGAGGACATAGATTATATCAACGTACACGGCACTTCCACCCCTGTGGGCGACCCGGCGGAACTGAAAGCCGTGAAAGCCGTGTTTGGCGAACAGGCGTATAAAATAAACATCAGTTCGACCAAATCCATGACCGGGCACTTGCTGGGCGCAGCAGGCGCGATAGAAGCATTAGCCTGTATCTGCGCTATTCAAAAGAGCGCCATTCCTCCTACCATCAACTTTGAAACGGAAGATGAGGAAATCGACTATAAACTCAACCTGACGCTTAATAAAGCACAACCGCGCGAAGTAAACATCGCCCTAAGCAATACATTTGGTTTCGGGGGGCACAATGCTTCCATCATCTTGAAAAAGATTTAAGGTATTTCACCATAAATTAAAGGAGGTTGTTATAAAAATAGCAACTTTTTTTCTGTTGTAGCAATACCAACTTTTGTAACGGCTAAAAAACCGCGCTATCCGCAAATGGAATATTTAATTTTTTTTGTATCTTTGCACGCCGTTTGAAAAAAACAGGCGTATATGGTGATCGTAGCTCAGTTGGTTAGAGCGCCAGATTGTGGCTCTGGAGGTCGTGGGTTCGAACCCCATCTTTCACCCGGCAACGGGAAATTCCCGTCATCACAAAAGGCTTGCCAACACACGGCAGGCTTTTTTGCTATATAAGAACGGCGGCGGCTTAACCGGAAATGACCGGCTCGTCTGGTGCCGCAAAAAAGTGCTATCTTTGCAAAGTTATAATTTATATAAATGAAAAATTTTATAGAAGAATTACGGTGGCGCGGAATGTTGCACGATGTAATGCCCGGAACGGAAGAATTGCTGGCAAAGGAAATGGTTACGGCTTACGTGGGCATTGACCCGACAGCCAATTCATTGCATATTGGGCATCTGGTAAGTATTATGATGCTGCGGCACCTGCAACTGTGCGGTCATAAGCCGCTGGCGGTGCTGGGCGGCGCTACCGGCATGATTGGCGACCCGAGCATGAAATCAGCCGAGCGAAACCTGCTGGACGAAGAAACTCTGCGGAAAAATCAGGAAGGCATACAACGGCAGTTATACAAATTCCTCGACTTTACTTCCCCTGCGCCCAATATTGCGGAAGTACTGAATAACTACGACTGGACAAAAGACTATACGTTCCTCTCTTTCGCCCGCGACATCGGGAAGCATATCACCGTAAATTATATGATGAGTAAGGAGTCGGTGCGGAAGCGCATCAGCGGCGAAGAACGCGAGGGAATGTCGTTCACCGAATTTACGTACCAGCTCTTGCAGGGCTACGACTTTTTGCATTTGTATGAAACCCGTAACTGTCGGCTGCAAATGGGCGGCAGCGACCAGTGGGGCAACATCACCACCGGTGCGGAACTGATACGCCGCAAGCGCGGCGGCGAAGCCTTTGCGCTCACCTGCCCGCTCATCACCAAAGCCGACGGGGGCAAGTTCGGGAAAACGGAGAGCGGCAATGTCTGGCTTGACCCGCAACGTACGTCGCCCTACGCATTCTACCAGTTCTGGCTGAACACAAGCGACGAAGACGCTGAACGGTATATCAAAATCTTCACGTTGCTCGGTCGCGGCGAAATTGAGACGCTGGTTGCCGCGCATGCCGCCGCGCCGCACCTGCGCGAATTACAAAAACGGCTGGCGCGGGAAATTACATGTATGGTACATTCCGAAGCCGATTACCGGGCAGCAGTGGAGGCTTCGCAAATACTGTTCGGCAACGCCACATCCGGCGCCTTGCAGGAACTCGACGAGCAAACATTTTTGGAAGTGTTCGACGGTGTGCCGGTGTTCGATATTGACCGTGCGGCGTTGCCGCAAAACATCGTGGAGCTATTGGCTGTAACCGCGCCGGTATTCCCCTCCAAAGGCGAATGCCGCAAAATGATACAGGGCGGCGGCGTCAGCCTGAACAAAGAGAAAACCGCCGACATCAACCTCCCGGTAACCGCCGACCGGTTGATTAACGGGAAATACCTCTTAATACAAAAAGGCAAGAAAAACTACTTTATCCTCCGTGCAAAATGACCGGACAATCGCAGGACATACGATGGAAGCAACGGTTTTCGAATTACCAAAAAGCGTTAACGCAATTGCGCAAGTTTTTTGCGAAGGAAATACTCAACGAATTGGAACAACAAGGGCTGATACAGGCTTTTGAGTACACCTATGAATTAGCGTGGAATGTGATGAAAGATTACCTGACGTACGAGCAAGCCGACCTGACGATTATGGGAAGCCGTGACGCTATCCGCAGGGCTTTTCAAAGAGGACTCGTGGACGACGGGCACGACTGGATGGACATGATAAATAGTCGCATTAACTCCGCACACACTTACAAGAAATGAAAAAACATCTTTCCCTGATATTTTTATTTGCCCCGTTAGCGGCGTCGGCGCAATTGTCGGCGGTGAACCCCGGCGCGGTAAAACCCACACAATGGCTGACCGGACTGCCGGAACAGGTATTTGTATTCTTCGATAAAACCACAGCCACGCTGTCCGCGCGGGACACCGGCGGCATTGCCTCCACATTCACATGGCAGTTGCTCAATCCGGCGGATACCAGTTTCATCGGACAAAAAACCGAACCGGGCGTAACGACTTCTTCATTGACCGTTACAACGGATGGCGGCTACCGGGTGCATGTCAAGAATGCGTTACGCGACACGGCATTTTCGTGCTGGGTATTTTTTGATAACTTCAAAATCGACACCATTACCGCCTTTAGCGAGTGCAACGGGCTGCGCCTGGAAATGGAAACCACGCCAAAGATGCGCCATGGTTATACTATCTATAATTTTGAAGCTTTTTTATCACCGCAGCACACCGGCGATTCTACTTTCAGCGGTTGGCAAGCTATCCGGTGGGACGCAGGGGAGGATATTCACGAAGGCGTGGAGGACGCCGGTGACTCATGGAAACAGCGAAACAATAGCTACTACACCATTATTGCCGCGCCGCCGCCATTGAAAGCATCGGATTACAGCGTAGCCGTTACCGACATCTTCGGCAAAAGCGCTACTTATACAACCCCCTATACCGTGCCGGCAATTGCCGCCTACGCAAAAATCACCGCTGAAGCATGGACAGGCAGCCAATGGGAAGCAACCACCGAAAATCCCCTGCAAGGCGAAGCCCTATACCGCATACGGTTTTCCGCAGGGAAAAGCAAGAATGCGGACAAATACCACTGGAAAGGATTTGGCGACGCCAACAAAAATGCCGGGCAATCCGTCATGTGGCGCGACTCGGTAACGGTAGCGTCCGATTGGGTGACGCCGCGTTCGCCGTATAAAAACGATTGGGTGGACGGCTATGTGCCGGGCAACTACACGGTGCGCCTGACTGTCCGTAACACCGCGTCCGGTTGCGCCGACAGCACGGAAACAGCCCTCAGCATTGCTCCCTCGAAATTTGGTTCCGACGCCATCCCCAATGCTTTTACGCCTAACGGCGACGGTTATAATGATGTCTTCCGCTTTGTCAAAGGCAACGAGCCGGAGTCTATGGAATATATCCGGGTATATATCTTCAGCCGCTCGGGCGCACTGGCATACCGTTATGAAGGTCGTGCGGACGAATGGCAAGGATGGGACGGCAAACGGATGGGCGCCGGTAATGATGTCGCCGACGGCGTCTATTACTACGTAATTACCGGCGAAGGATGGGACGGCGTGCAGTACAACTCTTCGGAGTATAAAGGCAGCCTGCATATCTTCCGGTGAAGCGTGAAGAGGAAAGGGTAAAGAGGAAGGCGGGATGCGGGAAATGAAAAGTGTAAAAAATAAAAATATAAAATATGAAGCCATCCATACCTAAAGGTACGCGCGATTTTTTGCCGGTGGAAACGGCACGGCGCAATTATATTTTCGACACCATCCGCAACGTATATAAAAAATATGGCTATGCTCCAATTGAAACGCCGGCGATGGAAAACCTTTCTACGCTGTTGGGAAAATACGGCGACGAGGGTGATAAGTTATTATTCAAAATCCTTAATTCCGGCAATGCCTTTGACGGTGTAACGGCGGACGACTTGCACGACAGCGCGGCGCTCACATTAAAAACATGCGAAAAAGGATTGCGCTACGACTTGACCGTGCCGTTTGCCCGCTTCGTAGTGCAGCACCGGAACGACATTGTATTTCCTTTTAAACGTTACCAACTGCAACCGGTATGGCGCGCCGACCGCCCGCAAAAAGGACGCTACCGCGAGTTTTACCAGTGCGACGCCGACGTTATCGGCAGCGCGTCGCTGTTGAATGAAGTGGAACTGCTACAGATAATCGATGAAGTGTTTTCCGGGCTGGATATTGCGGTGGTGATAAAACTCAATAACCGCAAAATATTGAGCGGCATTGCCGGCGTCATCGGCGAGGCGGATAAATTGACCGACATCACGGTGGCGATCGACAAAATGGAAAAAACAGGATACGAAGCCGTAATGGCGGAATTGCTTGCAAAAGGCGTTGCGGCAATGGCTATCGAAAAATTGCAGCCGTTTTTAACGCTACGCGGAAGTAATGAGGAAAAACTGGCAGCCTTGCAAACAACGCTTGCCGCCTCCCCGGAGGGGTTGGCAGGCGTAGCGGAATTGCAACAGGTATTGGACTACCTGCAAGCAATCCCCCTCCGGCAAACCCTGGAAGTGGACTTGTCGTTGGCACGCGGGCTGAATTACTATACCGGCGCTATCTTTGAAGTGAAGGCAAAAGACGTGGAAATGGGCAGCATCTGCGGCGGCGGACGTTACGACGACCTCACCGGCGTCTTCGGGTTAAGCAATGTTCCGGGCGTAGGCATTTCGTTCGGCGCCGACCGCATTTATGACGTATTACTGCAATCAGGCAAATTCCCCGCCACCGCCGCTGAAACTACGCGCATATTGTTTTTCAACTTAGGCGGCGCCGAAGAACGGCAGGCATTGCAATATGTACGGCAATTGCGGGCGCGGGGCATCGTAGCGGAACTCTATCCCGACCGCCACAAACTTAAAAAACAATTTGACTATGCCGGGCGGCGCGGCATTCCCTTTGCCGCCATCATAGGCGAAGATGAACTGGCGCACGGCGTTATTTCGCTCAAAGATCTACTTTCCGGCATACAGCAAAGCATTCCCTTCGAGGAGGTAATAAAGAGAGTGGAAAAAGCCTCTTAACTTCCAAAGGGGGAAGTGCCTGGGTTTAGTTGAAAGTGGAAAGTTGAAAGTTGAAAATTAGCTGGCGCGTCGGTTTAGTTGAAAATGGAGAGTTGAAAGTTGAAAGTTGAAAATTAGCTGACGCGCCAGCTATTTCCAACTGTCAACTGTCAACTAAACCAGATTGCTTCGGGCTTCGCCCTCGCAATGACGACTACGATAAGCCGGGCTTGCGACAATTTGAATTGCACCCGCCTTAGCAAATTTATTTGCACGGCAGGAAAAAAAATTATGTTGTTGAAAAGATTTTTTGTATCTTCGCGCATTCAATCCTATTTTATGCAGAAACATGAAAAAGAAAAAATGGTTTATCATCGCAGGAGCAGTTATTGTGGCGCTCCTTATTTGGGTAGTTGGTTTTTCTTCCGGCAACACCGTAGTAGAACAGGAAGTGAAAGTCCGGCGCGGTTCTTTTGAGGTCATCATAGCCACCACCGGCGAGTTGAAAGCGCAAAGCATGGAACGTATAGAAGGACCGGAAGGCTTGCGTGCACGCAGTATGCGTATCCAGGAAATAAAAATCCAGGATTTGGTGCCGGAAGGCAAAGTCGTGAAGAAAGGCGACTACGTGGCAACACTTGACCGCACCGCCACCGATTCCCGCAAAAAAGACTTGGAAGACGAAGTGGAAAAAGTACGTGCACAACTGGAACGCACGTTGCTTGATACTTCCCTTAACCTGCGCGGTATCCGGGATAACCTGGTAAACCTGAAATTTGACATGGAAGAAAAACAGATAGCCGTAGAGCAGTCGGTGTACGAGCCGCCCGCCACCCAGCGGCAAGCGCAAAATAACCTTGAACGCGCAGAACGCGCCTACCAGCAGGAATTGCAAAACTATACCCTCAAGGAAGCGCAGGCAGAAGGGCAGATTAAAGACGTCCTCATCAACCTCTACCAGAAAGAACGGGAATTGCAGGAATTGCTGAATGTCTTAGATCAGTTTATTATTTATGCGCCCAAAGACGGCATGGTGATTTATTACCGCGAATGGGGCGGCGAAAAACGCAAAGTCGGGTCAAGTATTTCCCCTTGGGATGCCGTTATAGCAACACTTCCCGATATGTCGGTGATGGAATCGAAAACCTACGTGAATGAAATAGACATCAGCAAAGTCAAAGTAGGGCAACCGGTGCGCATAGGCGTGGATGCGTTTCCCGAAAAACAATATACCGGCGTCATTACCGAAGTGTCCAATGTGGGCGAACAGCTTAAAAATGCCGACGCCAAAGTATTTGAAGTCATCGTGCGCGTGCATGAAAGCGACCCGATTTTGCGCCCGTCCATGACCACCTCCAACAAAATCATCACCGCTTCCTTTGACGATGTATTGTACGTCCCGATGGAAGCCTTGTTCGGCACGGATACACTGATATATGTTTACCGTGCCAACGGCGTTAAACAGGTAGTAGTGCCCGGTGAAATGAACGATAATTTCCGCGTGGTAGAGCAAGGGCTGAAAGAAGGCGATGAAATCTATTTGTCCCTGCCGGAAAATGCCGGGAACTTTAAACTTGCCGGGGCGGAATATATCGAGATACTGAAACAGCGCGTGAAAGAAAAGAAAGAAGCCGAAGAAAGACAACAACAGGAAGCCGTCGAGCAGGAAAAGAAACAGATGGAACAGATGGAAGAAATGATGCAACAAATGATGCAACAACCACCGCCGCAACTGAACGGGCAAGGTCAGGGCGTCCGTAGGAGACCGGCATTCGGAAATGGCGGCGTAAGGAGGGAAAATGCAGGAGGGCGGGATACCATAATCGCCCCTGTCCCCGCCGGAACAAGAACGTTCCCACCGGCTAATAACTAATACCTGCTCCGGATATGTTTTTCTTCAATAGATATCTGCACGACATCCATATCGCTATCGAAAGCATTATGGGGAATAAGCTCAAATCCATGCTTACGGCGTTGGGTATTATTTTCGGCGTGGCAGCCGTGATTAGCATGCTGGCTATCGGGAACGGCGCACAACAGGAAATACTGGAGCAAATAAAAATGGTGGGCGTAAATAATATTGTTATTATCCCCACGGAAGATGTAGCCGGCGAAGGCGCTGCACAGGAAAGCGGGGAAAAGGAAACGCGGAGATATTCCCCGGGACTTACCTTAGCCGATGCGGAAGCCATCCGGAACGTGTTGCCGGACGTGGAACGGATAAGCCCCGAAGTATCCGTTAATACTTTTGTCGTACATGGCGGCGTCCGTTATCCGGCAAAGATATTAGCCGTGTCTACTGATTTTTTCCACTTGTATAATTTAGGATTATCGGACGGCGATTATTTCACGCAATACCAAAACGACCATGGCTTGCCGGTGTGCGTCATCGGGCATAATGTAAAAACCAAATTATTCAATAATGAAAACCCCATCGGGGAATATATTAAATTCGGCGGCATTTGGTTATGCGTAACGGGCGTGCTTGAAAAAAGCCAGGTAACCACTACCTCTACTTTCGACAATGCCGGCGTGAACATGAATAACGACAACGTGTACATCCCGATTAAAACCATGTTGATGCGCTACCAAAACCGCGCACTGGTAAATACGATGCAGGGGCAAACCGCGAGCAGCGTTAGGGTCAGTGGCGGCAGGATAACCATCCGGCAATCTTCTTCCTCTTCCACCGATGAAGCGGTAAGCAGCAACTATCACCAACTCGACCGGATTATTGTGCAGGTAAAAGAAACCGAACAAATCAATTCGGCGGTAGAAGTATTGGGGCGTATGCTCCTGCGGCGGCATCAGGAAGTAAAGGACTATGAAATCACCGTGCCGGAACTGTTGCTAAAACAACAACAGCGCACCAAAGATATTTTTAATATTGTATTGGGTGCTATTGCCGGCATCTCTTTGCTGGTAGGCGGTATCGGGATTATGAACATCATGTTCGCTTCGGTCATGGAGCGTATCAAGGAAATCGGGACACGGCTGGCTATCGGCGCCAAAAAGCAGGACATTGTAGCGCAGTTCCTCTCCGAAGCTATCCTGATAAGTGTTACGGGAGGCGCTATTGGCGTGCTGCTCGGCGTCGGCTTGTCGCTGATTATTGAAAAAGTGTTTGACATAAAAATACTCATCTCCTTTTTCTCGGTCGTAATTGCCTTCGGCGTATCGGCGGCAGTGGGCGTGATTTTCGGCTATTCGCCTGCCAAACGGGCGTCCGACCGCGACCCGATAGAATCACTAAGGTATGAATAATCCAAACTTACAGATGACTATATAATATACTGTGTAATGAAACGGCTAATCTTTCTAATCCTTATTTGCAGCGCCGGACAAGCGGTAGCGCAATCGTCACAAAAATATAATTATACATACACGCTGGAAGAGGTTTTGAGTCTGGCGCAGGAACAGTCGCCCGAAGCAATCCTCACAAGGAATACTTATTTAGCAAGCTACTGGCAGTACCGTTCCTACCGGGCAAGCCAGTTGCCGTCGCTAAATTTTTTGGCAAGCCTTCCCGATTTTTCTCACCAATATGCGACATTGAATTTAGTGGACAGCGCCGGCAACCAAATAACCAGGTATGTGCCGAGTTTTATCAGCCAGATTAACGGAACGCTTTCCCTTTCGCAGAATTTACCTACCGGTGGGGTAGTTTCGATACAATCGTCTTTGGATAGGCAAGACCGGTTTTTAAACAGTTTTGACCAATACCAAGGCAATTCCTACCGGACAACGCCTGTCAGCATTAATTTGAGTCAATCCATTTTTGGCGTGAACGAATGGAAATGGGACCGTAAAATTGAGCCGTTGCGTTACGAAGAAGCCAAACGGAATTACCTGAAACAAATGGAAGGTATTTCGCTGCGTGCTATCCAGTATTTCTTTGAGCTTGCTTCCGCCCAACAGAATTTGGCTATTGCCGAATTTAACTATGCCAATAACGACACGTTGCACAAAATCGCGCAGGGGCGTTATAATATCGGGACAATCGGCGAAAACGATTTGCTGCAATCGGAATTAAATTACCTGAACGCCGGCTCTTCATTAAATCAAGCGCAATTAGATGTGGATACTTACCGGAACCGCTTGCGCTCTTTTTTGGGCTTCAACGAACTGGTAGCGCTCTCTATTACCTTACCCACAAAAGTACCCAAAGCCATCCTTGATTTGGAAGAGGTGATGGTGTGGGCGCGAAAAAATAATCCCGACCTGCTCAACTATCAACGGCAATTGATAGAAGCGGAAAAACAGGTAGCGCAGGAAAAAGCGAATACCGGATTACAAGCCGACATAAACCTCTCATTTGGGCTAAACCAACAGGCGGACGACTTTGTGGCTGCTTACCAAAATCCCGTTGATATGGAAACAGTGCGTATTTCGCTACAAGTGCCTATCCTGGACTGGGGGCGCGGCAAAGGGCGCGTACGCATGGCAAAGTCTAGCCAACAGGTAGTGCAAACGACGATTGACCAGGCATTGGCGGATTTTGAGCAAGATGTAGTGCTAAAAGTACGGCAATTTAATATGCAGGAAATACAGTTCAACATCGCCGCCAAGTCCGACACGGTGGCGCAGAAACGCTATGAAGCCTCCAAAGCGCGGTTCCTCATTGACAAAATCACCATTACCGACATGAACAATGCGCAGACAGACCGCGACCGCTCACAACAAAATTTTGTAAGCGCCTTGCGCAATTATTGGAATTACTATTATTTGTTACGGCAAATTGCCTTGTACGACTTCATCAATAACAAACCGCTGGAAGCGGACTTTGACGAATTGGTCAAATAATAATTTTCAATATTTCAAAATAGATTGTATCTTTGCACCCTCAAAAAGGAGAGGTGGCAGAGTGGTCGATTGCGGCGGTCTTGAAAACCGTTGAAGTGAGAGCTTCCGGGGGTTCGAATCCCTCCCTCTCCGCCAGCCGAAAGAAAAAGGAAGTAATAAAATAACAAAATGACTATGGAAAGGTGCCGGAGTGGTCGAACGGGACGGTCTCGAAAACCGTTGTACTCGTAAGGGTACCGAGGGTTCGAATCCCTCCCTTTCCGCTGAACAAGATTTCAAGATTTCAAAATTTAAAGTTTCATAGTGGTGCACTGGAAGAAAGTTCAAATTGCAACAGCATTCCGGCAACCCACAGGTGA
>JAIRLT010000070.1 GCA_031259225.1 Prevotellaceae bacterium | reverse complement strand
TTATTTATTTGAAAAAAATTATTTAGAAATCTATTAAAATTAACAATTATGAGAAAGAAAATTTATTCTATTGTTTTAGCAGGTACATTATTGTTGAGTCCCGCGATGTTTTTCTCGTGTGACCTGGAAGATGATGATGAATATTGTCATAACAAAGGACAATTATATTGTGAGAGTGTAGACAAATGTTGCTCCTCCGATTTACCATGGAACGACGGACATGGCTCCTGTTACAACACGCTCTCTTACTGCCGCAAAACTGGCTGGGCTTGTTCCGCATGCTATTAGTATCACTCCTAAAAAGCTATGAGGCAGCCCCCCGTAGGTTCGATTGAGTTAAATCTCACCCGAACCTATTTTAGACAGATGCAACCGCCGCCCGCACAATGTGTGGGCGGTGTTGTTTTTTAATGGGCGTGAAAGAAATATTTTGCGTATATTTGTGTAAAAATAAATGCTATGAAACAACGGATATATATTGATACGTCTGTAATCGGCGGATATTATGACCCGGAATTTTCGGAATTTACTATCCCTTTATTTGACAGGATAAAAAGCGGAGAATTTATACTTTTGTATTCAACCGTAACCCAAGAGGAACTCGAAAATGCCCCGATGAATGTTAAAGAATTGGTACAACATCTAAGTACAGAATATACGGAGTTTTTATCCCCTTCAGATGATGCTGTAACGCTTGCCAACGAATATATTGCCGAGAAAGTAGTTGGGCAGTCAAGCTATGCAGACTGCCTGCATATCGCATTAGCCACCGTTTACAAAGCGGATTATTTGATAAGTTGGAATTTTAAACATATTGTCAATGTCCAACGAATAAGGGGATATAATGCTATCAACATAAAAAACGGCTACCAACCGTTAGAAATACGTTCACCAAGAGATTTTATAAAATATGGAAACAACGAATAAATCATTTGATGCGGTAGGTTTCATGCGCCAACAAAGAGATTTGTTAAGTGTAAAATTGTCAAAAATGACAAAAAAAGAAATCATTGCCTATTTCAAAAACCGCGCCTTGCAATCACATGTAAAGCCATGTGCATAATCTTAACCCGTTCAGTCGAGGTTTAACCCCTTCCGAACTATTGAATAGACACCGCCGCCTGCCCGCAAGGGTGGGCGGCGGTGTTTTGTGGGGGGCTTTAGCCCCGCAAGTCCTCACCCCCGCCAACCAGTCCTCACCCCCGACCCCTCTCTAAGGACACCACCCCCCACCCCCCACCAACGGAGGGGGAGTTGGGTGCAACAAAGAACCGCCGGTAAGGAAACTTGCCGGCGGTTTTTTTTGAAATCTTTAAATCTTTGAATTCTTAAATCTTTAAATTGTTCCTGCGTCAGCCCCCTTCACCTTTTACCTTGTACCCTTTGCCCTAAAAAAGAACTGGCGGTAAGGAAATGTACTGGCGGTTTTTTTTGAAATCTTTGAATTTTGTAATTCTTTTTTATATTCTAAAAAATAATTACCTTTGCAGCCGTTTATGAATGAAAACCGTCATATCCTCCTCCGCTGGAAAAAGCGTCACGTCCGACGATGCGCCTGAGAAAGGCATACGGGATACCGGCGGCATGCGCGCCCCGACCGCAATTAACTAATAAACCAACCAATCATCCCCGGCGTTATACGGGAGCAAACCAAAATATATAGATGAGCAAAATTGTCATCTGTGAGGCAAATGAAAGCCATGTGAAGTGGGCAGAAAAAATCTGCGGGCTGATGTATATATCGGCGCAGGAAAGGGGCACGGGCATTGCCAAGCGGGATCCTGAATATATCAAAAAGAAAATACAGGACGGCAAAGCTGTTATTGCCCTCGACGGCGATGAACTGGCAGGCTTTTCATATATCGAAACATGGGGGCATAAACAGTTTGTCGCTAACTCCGGGCTTGTTGTGGCGCACGCCTACCGGAAAATCGGGCTGGCGCGGCATATCAAACGGAAAATTTTTGAACTGTCGAAGAAATTATATCCCAAAGCAAAAATCTTCAGCATCACCACCGGCACGGCTGTGATGAAAATCAATTATGAGTTGGGCTTCCGCCCGGTGCCGTTCACCGAACTGACCGAAGACAAAGAGTTCTGGGAAGGCTGCAAAGGTTGCCGTAACTACGATATACTGGAACGCAACGACCACAAGATGTGCCTCTGCACGGCATTGCTCTACGACCCCGCTTACAAACGACCGGCAGTGAACAGCCAGTGGCAGTCGGTCATGAGGAAATTGGGAATTAAGAATTAGGAATTAAGAATTGGCGCCAGCCAATCAGAAATTAGCAATCAAATATGAAAAAAGTTGTTTTAGCATTTAGTGGGGGACTGGATACGTCCTTTTGTGTGCCATACCTGAAAAATGAACGGGGAATGGAAGTACATACGGTACTGGTTAATACCGGCGGGTTTTCCGCAGGTGAGGAAACGCATATCCGGGAACGCGCCCTTTCGCTGGGCGCAGCCACGCATACGACGGTCGATGCGGTGGAGGAATATTACAATAAAGGTATCCGGTACCTTATTTTCGGTAATATCCTGAAAAATGCCACTTACCCGTTGTCGGTAAGTTCCGAGCGGGTATTCCAGGCATTGGCGGTATTGCGGCATGCCCAAACCGTCGGCGCTACGCACGTGGCGCACGGCAGCACCGGCGCCGGCAACGACCAGGTGCGTTTCGACCTGGTGTTTGAAGTGATGGCGCCCGGCATGGAAATCATTGCGCCCATCCGCGAGCTGGCGTTGAGCAGGCAGGAAGAAATTGATTATTTAGCCAAAAACGGATGCGCGCCGGCATGGGAAAAAGCAAAATATTCCATCAACCAGGGACTGTGGGGAACGAGTATCGGCGGGGCAGAGACATTGACGTCCGCGACCAGCCTCCCGGCAGCGGCTTACCCGTCGCAACCCACCGCCACCGCGCCGGAGAAAATCAGTATCACGTTCCGCAAGGGCGAACCGGTGGAATTGAACGGTAAACCGCTGCCGCCGGTGGAACTCATCCGGCAACTGAATGCAACGGCGGCAAGGTTTGCTATCGGTCGCGACACGCATGTGGGGGATACCATCATAGGTATCAAAGGGCGCGTGGCATTTGAAGCCCCCGCGCCGATGATTATTATTAAAAGCCACCACCTGCTCGAAAAACATACACTCACCAAAGGGCAACTCTACTGGAAAGACCAGCTTGCCGGCTGGTACGGGCAACTGATGCACGAAGCGCAATACCTCGACCCGCTGGCGCGGAATATCGAGGCGTTTTTGGAAGACACGCAAAAGTTCGTTACCGGCACAGTGGAAACGGAACTGATGCCTTATCACTTTGCCGTGCTTGGGTGTTCGTCGCCCTACGATTTAATGAATGCGAAGTTCGGCGCATATGGCGAAACCAACAAATCGTTCACCGGCGCCGATGTAACGGGCTTTACAAAAGTCCTTGCCAATCCGTTAAAAATATATTATTCCGTCCATGAAAACGATTAAAGCTGCGATTGCCGGCGCTACCGGCTACACCGGGGGAGAATTGATACGGGTATTGCTGAACCACCCGTATGTAGAAATAGGCGCTTTGCTGACAAGCAGCCGCTGCGGGCAGGCAGTGTCGGCGGTACATAAAGACCTGTATGGCGATTGCGATTTGCATTTCACCGACGCTCCGGGCGAACCCGATGTCCTCTTCCTTTGTTTGGCGCACGGCGCATCGCGGGAATTCCTCCGCACGCACTCCTTGCCCGCGCACTGCAAGATTATTGACTTGGGCAACGATTTCCGGGTAGATAATACGTTTGGCGATAAAACGTTTGTTTACGGCATACCCGAATGGTTCCGGGAAGACATCCGGCATGCCGGTCACGTCGCCAATCCCGGATGCTTTGCCACGGCTATCATTTTAGCATTGGCGCCCCTGGCGGCTACCCGTTTGCTAACGTCCGACGTGCACATTCACGCCGTCACCGGCGCTACCGGCGCAGGCAAACAGCCCGGCGAAACCACGCATTTCAGTTACCGCGCCTCCAACCTGTCCATCTACAAACCCTTTACGCATCAACACCTGGCGGAAATTAACCATACGCTGGCGGCGTTGGCGGGCGGCGTCATTCCACCCATCAACATGATACCCGTGCGTGGTGATTTTACGCGGGGTATCTTCGCATCCGTCCTCACACGGCTGCCGGAAAACGTGGCGGCAGAACAGGTGCAAGAATACTACAGGAATTACTACGCGCCCTCGCCGTTCGTGCACCTTGCCGCCGGAACGATAAGTTTGAAAGAAGTGGTGAATACGAATAAGGCACTACTCCAGCTTCATTTTCATAACGGCTACGTACATATCACCTCTGCCATTGACAACCTGTTGAAAGGCGCGTCGGGACAAGCCGTACAAAACATGAACCTGCTTTTCGGCTTTCCCGAAGATTGCGGCTTGCGCCTGAAAAACATCGGGTTTTAAGAATAAAGCCGGTGCCGGTTGGTCTAAGAACTAAGGCAAATTCAAGTACCAGTCGTACCTTGACGGCATTCTTTGAAACTTTGCGGTAGCTTGGAACTGATAAGACAGGGTTGCCCTACGGAATGAAAGAAAACATTTAGTAATTTGATGGAATTAAATAAAGAAAACGGTGTTTGGTACACCGTTTTAAAAACCGCAAGCCCATCGTCTGTATGCCGGTCAAGCCGGGAAACTTGCAAAGCTTGTTTTACGTGCGCAGTACACGGTATTACCACGTTGCAAAGATAGCATAAAAAGCCCACTTTACACACAAACGGATAAAAATTGGTGGGTACTTCAACTTTTGGCGTCTTTATCAAGATTTTTTCACGAGAACATAACAAAAAAAGGAATAAT
>JAIRLT010000030.1 GCA_031259225.1 Prevotellaceae bacterium | reverse complement strand
GAGCGGTTTTTGTCGAACTTGGGCGAAAGGTCGTTGTGATGATAGAACAGATACCACTGTCCGTTGTATTCGATAATTGAATGGTGGTTTGTCCAGCAGCCTGTCGGCGATTCGTCCATTATGGCATCTTCCACCATTGTAAAAGGACCAAGAGGGTTGTCGCCCATGGCATAAGCCAGCAGTTCAGTCGTGTTGTTTTTTACCCACGGAAAAGTGAAATAGTATATGCCGTTGCGCTCGAATACAAAAGGACCTTCTTTGAGTCCCTTGTCGCCTGCGGGCAATTCGGCTATTACTACCGGCATGCCGTCAAGTTCCGTCATGTTGTCTTTCAGTTTGGCTCCCAGTAAGCCGCCGAAGCCCGCCCAGTAAATATATGCCTGCCCGTCTTTGTCAATCAGCGTACAGGGGTCGATGCCGTAAGCGCCTTTTATCGGCTCAGGCTGGGGCGTGAAGGGACCGTAGGGTTTATCGGAAATAGCCACGCCCACCATCGTACCACGTCCGATTAAGGTATCTTTCACCATAGCCGGGAAGTAGAAATAATACTTGCCGTCACGGTAAATACAGTCGGGCGCCCACATACTGTAGGATTGCTCATTAACCCAAGGCACGTTGTCCTGGCTTACTATCATGCCGTGGTCTGTCCAGTCGGTCAGGTTTTCCGACGAAAATACATGGTAGTCCGCCATGCAGAACCACTCTTTGAGTTGCTCTATCGGGCTGGGAATATCATGCGAGGGATACACATACACCTTGCCTTCAAAGACCCTTGCCGTAGGGTCGGCGGTGAACTGGTCGAGGATAAAGGGGTTTTGAGCAAACAGTGCGCCGGCGAATAACCCCGTCAATACTAATAATACAATGCTTTTTTTCATAATGTTGAAATTTTTAAATTTTTAAATATTGAAATCTTTAAATGTACATGTTTACGATTGCTTCATACAGTTCCTGCCTACCGCTGGTTTGTGCGGGCTCGGCGTTACTGGCTTTGGCGTGTGCGGCAAGGTCTTCCAGCGACAGTTGCCCGCTTTCAAATGCTTTACCTTTTCCGCTGTCAAAAGAGGCATACCGGTCGGATAGCATCTTTTGGTAGGGGGACTGTTCCAGAATGGCGGCAGCCGCTTCCAGTGCGTGCGCAAAGGTATCCATGCCGGAGATGTGGGCAATGAAAATATCTTCCAGATCGGTGGAACTGCGGCGGGTTTTGGCGTCGAAATTGGTGCCGCCTACCAGCCCGCCGTGTTGCAGGATGACCAGCATTGCCTGTGTCAGTTCGTAAGTATCCACCGGGAACTGGTCGGTGTCCCATCCGTTTTGATAATCGCCGCGGTTGGCGTCGATAGAGCCGAGCAATCCGGCGTCGGCGGCGCACTGCAATTCGTGTTCAAACGTATGCCCGGCGAGCGTGGCGTGATTGACTTCGATGTTTACCTTGAAATCTTTGTCCAACCCGTAGGCGCGCAGGAACCCGATGACGGTTTCGGTATCCACGTCGTACTGGTGTTTGGTGGGCTCCATAGGTTTCGGTTCGATGAGGAAAGTACCCGTAAATCCTTTGGCGCGGGCATAGTCGCGGGCTTTGCCAAGTAGGGTTGCCAAATGGTCTTTCTCGCGTTTCATTTGGGTATTCAACAGGGTGAAGTACCCTTCGCGACCGCCCCAGAAGACATAACACAGCCCGCCCAGTTCAACAGTCGCGTCAATGGCGTTTTTGATTTGCACGGCAGCGCGCGCTACCACATCAAAATCGGGATTGGTGGCGGCGCCGTTCATATAGCGTTTGTGGCTAAATACGTTTGCCGTTCCCCATAACAGTTTTATCCCTGTTTCGGTTTGTTTTTGCTTGGCATACGCCACAATGGCTTTCAAGTTGGCTTCATATTCTTCAATAGAGCCTCCCTCGTCGATTAAGTCCACATCGTGGAAGCAGTAGTACTCGATACCCAATTTTAGCATCAGTTCAAAACCGGCGTCCACCCGTTGTTTAGCGATTTCCAACGCCGACGATGCACCCTGCGTCCATGGGAATTTTTTTGTGCCGGGTCCAAACGGGTCGCTGCCTTCGGCGCAGAGGGTATGCCACCACGCCATAGAGAATTTGAACCAGTCTTTCATTTTCTTTCCGTACACCATTTTGTTGGCGTCGTAGTAGCGGAATGCCAAAGGATTTTTACTGTCTTTACCTTCGAATTTGATTTGTCCCACTGTTGGGAAGTAGATTTTTGTACTCATGTTGTTTAATTGTTTAATTGTTTAACTATTTAATTGTTTAATTGTGTTCATTAACCCCTAACCCCTATTAACCACCGTTCGTATGCCGCCGCGCTTGCATGGATATTTTTCTCTTCGGGCATAACGGTGATTATTTTTTTCAATGCGGCAAAGGCGTCCGCTTCGTTTTTATAAATGCCCGCGCCGATGCCTGCGCCCCGCGCCGCCCCAGCCGCGCCGTCGGTATTGTATAACTCAATCGTCGCGCCGGTGATATTTGCCAGCGTTTGGCGGAACACCGGGCTAAGGAACAGGTTGGCATGTCCGGCGCGAATGGTTTTTGTTTCAATACCCATTTGGTTCATAATATCCATGCCGTATTTGAATGAAAAAGCGATGCCTTCGTGGGCGGCGCGGATAAGGTGCGCCTGATGGTGGCGGATAAAGTTCAGCCCGTGTATGGAACAGCAGGGTTCCCGGTTACACAGCACGCGCTCTGCGCCATTGCCGAAGGGAATAACCGTAACGCCGTCGCTGCCGACGGGTATTTGCGCCGCCAGTTCATTCATTTCGCTGTAGCCCGCGCCTCCGAGGGCGATGTTGTTTTTCATCCATGCATTGAGGATGGCGGTGCCATTGATGCACAGCAGCACGCCTATGCGCGTTTGTTCATTGGTATGATTGACGTGTGCAAATGAATTGACGCGCGACAGGGGGTCATGCCGCGTATCGCCGTTCACGCCGTACACTACGCCGGATGTGCCTGCCGTAGCCGCTACTTCGCCCGGATGAAATACATTTAATGAAAGTGCGTTGTTCGGCTGGTCGCCGGCGCGGTAGGTTACCGGCGTGCCGGCAGCCAGTCCCAGTTCCTGCGCCACGGCTTCCGTCACATATCCCTGTATGCCGAAAGTCGGCGTAAGTTCGGGAATGAGCCGTGTGTCGAAACCAAAGTAATCATACAGGAAGCGTGCCGGCGTTTGCGTGCTGAAATCCCACGCAATGCCTTCCGACAAGCCGGATACGGTGGTGCGGGCATTGCCGGTCAATCGCAGGGCGATGTAGTCGCCCGGCAGCATGTAATAACGGATACGTGCATAATTCCCGGGTTCGTTTTCTTTTACCCATGCAAGTTTTGCCAGCGTGAAGTTACCCGGTGAATTGAGCAGGTGCGACAGGCACTGCTCGCTGCCTAATGCGTTAAATGCCTTTTCGCCGTAAGGCACGGCACGGCTGTCGCACCAGATGATAGCGTCGCGGATAACATTGTTTTCGTCGTCCGTCAGTACCAGTCCGTGCATTTGGTAGGACAGCCCGATAGCTTTGACTTCATCCGGCGGGGTTTTGGTTGCCGCCATGACGGCTTGTACTGCCAGTTTCAGGTTTGCCCACCAGTTTTCGGGGTCTTGTTCCGCCCAGCCCGGCTTTACCGATTTGATAGCCATTTCCTGTTGGGGAAAGAAAGCGCCTGCCACTACTTCGCCGGTTTGTATATCTACCAGCGCAGCCTTCACAGAGGAACTGCCGATGTCGATGCCAAGTAGCAGACCATGCCCCCCAGACAGCCCCCCTACCCCCGAAGGGGGAGTGGTTGGTTGCAGGTTTAATTGTTCATTGCTCATTGTTCACTTATTTTTGATTTCTAATTTTGTCCACGAATTACACGAATTTACACGAATTGTTCATTATTCATTATTCATTGCTGGTTGCTCTATGCGTTTAACGTATTCTGTTGGTGAGATGCCGTAAAAATCTTTGAACGATGTAGAGAAATGGGGAATATTCCGGAAGCCTACGGCATAAGCCACTTCGGATACGGTAATCTTCTTTTCGGAGAGCATCAGCGCCGCTTGCTTGAGGCGGATGCCACGGATAAAATCACTCGCCGACTGGCTCGTCAATTCTTTCAGTTTGCGGTGCATGTGCACGCGGCTCATGCCGACGCGGCTTGCCAGCAGTTCCACATTTAATTCGGAGTTCGACAGGTTTTCGTTGATTATTTTCAATACCTTGTTCATGAAAATTTCGTCGGATGATTTCATGGGCGCCCGTTCTATGCGGTCTTCATAGTCCTGCCTGCCGCTGAATTTGGCGCGTAAAATCTCCCGGTTGGCAATCAGATTATTTATCGTAGTTACCAAAATAGACGTGTTAAAAGGCTTGGATATGTACGCATCCGCGCCTATTTCCAATCCTTCTATCTGGTCTGCGCTTTGCGTTTTGGCGGTTAATAGGATGATGGGCGTATGGTTGATGTTGATATTCTGTTTCACTTTACGGGTAAACGTAATCCCGTCCATGAGCGGCATCATAATATCGCTGACAATGGCGTCGAAAGCATTATTCAGCGTCAGTTCCAATGCTTCTTTGCCGTTGCTGCAAGCGGTTACCCGGAAGAACGCCGACAGTTCGGCAGCCATGTATTCGCGTAACTCGTCTTCATCTTCCGCCATCAGTATTTTATACTTTGTTTTGGATTTGTGCATGGCGGCATGTTCTTTTTCCTGTATTATTTCCGCAGACAGCGTATCGTTTCCTTTATTGTTATACATTGCCAAGCGGATAGCTGCCGCTTCAGGCGTTTCCAGTTCTTCGGGGCGAAGGTGGGCGCTGCCCAGCGGCAGGCGGAGGACAAACTGCACGCCTTGCCTGCCGTCGTCCCGTTTTTCGGCATAAATAATGCCGTGGTGCAGTTCCACCAGTTGGCGCGCTAGATGCAGCCCTATGCCGGTGCCGATTTTAGCGTCGGGTTGCAGTACCTGATAGAAACGGTCGAAAATCCGGTCAATATGTTCCATTTCCACTCCGGCGCCGGTATCGATGACCCGTAATTCAAAGTAGTCGTTTACTTGGAGCCGCCCGTCGCCGTCGCCGGTTGCCAGCCGGACGATAATCTCGCCGCCGTTGGGCGTAAACTTAAAGGCATTGGACAGCACATTGAGCATCACTTTGTCAAAATTGCTCAAATCGACCCAAACCTTTAAAGCGTCAAACGGCGTTTCAAAGACGAAGCGGATATTTTTTTGTTGTGCGGTATATTCAAAGGTTTGCATTAAATCTTTGATGAAGCCCACCATATCGGTTTCGCGGGCGCCAATGCGCATTTGCCCTTTGTCGATTTTCCGGATATCCATGAGCTGGTTAATCAGCCGCAGTATCCGCTGGGCGTTGCGATATATAATAAGGTATATCGCGTGTGTTTGGGGGTCGCTTTTGGCGGCGATAAGTTTTTCAACCGGGTTTATTATAAGCGTCATGGGCGTCCGTATCTCGTGGGAGATGTTGATGAAGAATTGCAATTTCGCTTCGTTGATTTCTTCCGAGTGTTTTTTCTCCAACATTTCGTGGCGGTAATGTATCCGTGAACGGACAAAGGCGACAACAGCCCCCGCCAGACCCAGTAGCAACAACGTATACATCCCTTTTGCCCACCTTGTTTGATACCATGGATACGCGATGATGATGCGGATATTTTTTTGCGAAGAGGGGTAGCCGCTGACCCGCACCATAAAGTCATACTGTCCCGGCGGCAGGTTATTATAAGTAATTTGGTTCACGCCTTGCGCCGTGGCGCTCCATTCGGGGGAAAGACCTTCTATCCGGTATTCGTACATGGTTTGCCCGGGGTTTACAAAATCCAGCGTCGAAAATTCCATCGTGAACGTATTGTCCTTATGGGCGAGGTGGAATGCCGTTGCGTCGAATACGGGCGTGGCGGTGATTTCGTTATCCCCCGAGCGGTCGCCCTGCCTGACCGGCTGGTTGAAGAGGTAAAAACCGGTCAGGTGTATTTGCAGTTGCCGGGCGCTTTCGGTAATATCATGAGGATAAAAACAGGTTACGCCATTGGTGCCGCCGAAATAGATTTTGCCTTTCCTGTCCTTGAACACGGCGCCGCGCGTAAATTCGTTGCCTTGCAGCCCGTCGCCGGCGTAGTGTGTAACCTCGCGCGTGACGGGGTTTAACCGGTAGATACCTTTATAGGCGCTCACCCAGATATTGCCGCTGCGGTCTTCGGCTATCCCACAAATCATATCGCTTCCGGGACTGTGTTGCAGCGGGAAATGTTCTACACGTCCGGTTGTTTTATCGAAGCGGTAAAGTTGTGTGGTGGCGCCTATCCATATCGCCCCGTCGTGGCTTTCGCACAATACATTGACAATATTGCCGGGGAGGAGGTTGTTGTGCCGGTAGCGGAGGAAGGTTTTGTTCTTTGGGTCGAAACAGCTCAACCCTCGGTAATGCCCCAGCCAGATAAGCCCTTCGTGGTCGCACAGGATGTAGCTTATCCAGTCGTTGCCCGGCTCGTCGGCGAGCAGGTCGTTTTCTTCGCGCTTCGACGACTCGTAGTGTTGCAGTTCCCCGCTGCGGATATCCATAATAAACAGCCCCGAGCCATAGGTACCCAGCAGCAGGCGTTTATCCCGGTCTTCGGAAATATAATAAACTTTTTCGCCGGATAGCGGCTCGATATAGCGGCATTCGCCCGTTTCGCGGTTTACCTGCGCCAGCCCGTTGGCATAGGAACTGACCCAAAGGTTGCCGCCGCTATCTTCAAAAGCGCACAGGATAATGTTCGGCACCGAGCGCGGCGACGGGGTATTTTGGAAATGCACCGTTTGCAGGTTGCGTTCATTGATGCCGTAGAGCCCGTCATTGTCGGTGCCTATCCAGAGGATATCTTTCCGGTCTTTCACGATGGACATCACGCAACTCGAGCCAATGATATTACGACTGACGGATTTGTATCCATAATAGTCAAATTTGCTTTGTACATTGGGGATATACACGACCCCTTTCTGGAACAGTCCCAGCCAGATGCCGCCGTCCCTGTCCTGTAAAATGGCATGTACTTTGCTTTTCGTAAAATCAAAGGGTATGGAGCCGATATCAAAATCTTCCACCGCATCGCGCTGTTCGTTATAGTATTTCAACCCATGCCCGTCCGTGCCAATCAGCAGTTGGTTGTCATTATTCACCAGCATGGAAGAGATAAACCGGCTGCGGCTATCGCTGCGGACAGGGATAAAGCGTTCCTGTTGCCGGTCATATTTGTTCAACCCTTTGGTCAGTGTGCTGACGAACAGGTTGCCGTGTCGGTCTTCGGCGATGTACGAGATATTATCGCTTGAAATGCCTGCCGGTGCGTGGAAGGTTTTCACTTGCCGGCTGGCGGGGGTATAACAGCTTATCCCGTTATTTTCAGAGCCTATCCAGATGTCGCCGTAGACGTCTTTATAGATAAAGTTAAGGTAGTGGCTGCCCAGTGCAGTGGATATTCCCGCATCATAGCCGGCGGTGCGCCCGCCGGGCTGCAGGCGGAAGAGCCCATGCCCCGACGTGGTGAGCCACACTTCACCAAGGTCGGTTTCAATCATCCCCATGACGTGCGCCTGTACGGTTTCGCCTTCGCGGATAAGCGGGATAGCATGGAAACCGTCGCGTCCCCAGTCATATTCCATGAGACCGGTGATAGAGCCGATGAACAGCCGCTGTTGGCGGCTTTCATATATGGTACGGATATAATTATTGTTTAGCGACAGCGTATCGTCCTGTATGGGACGGTAAGTACGGAATGTTACTCCGTCGAAACGGGTGAGCCCGTATTCGCTTGCTATCCATATAAACCCCTTGCTGTCTTGGTAAATACAATTGATTAAACTGCTTGATAAACCATCTTCGGTGGAATAGAATTTGCCGCTTTGCGCAAAGGCGGCGCTGCCGGCTGTAATATATTGCAACAGTATAATAAACAACAGGCTATATGTTCTCTTTCGGGTCATTTGTAAAGTATTTTTTAGCATCGGGTAATCGTTTCTTCATTTATTATGCTTCAAAGTTAAGCTATTTTGAAGCTATTTTCAGCTATAAAAAACAAAGATGTAACAACGAGAAAACAACATGTAACAAATCAGGCAATCCATGTTACATATAGAAAAATTCATGTTACAAAATCGCATTCTTTTTCGTGATTATCCCGTTACCTTTGCAACACGAAAAGCCCCCTAACCCCCAAAGGGGGAACGAACGACAAAAACAATGGAGAATGGAAGCCCCCTAACCCCCGAAGGGGGAACGAACGACAAGGGGGAACGAACGACTAAAACAATGAATAAAAACTACTATAATATTAAGCCTCTTTGCTCCGCTCGAAATGACGGGATACTTACGACTTACAACGCTACCGTCATTCCGACCGGAGCGGCGAGGCACGAGCCGCGTAGCGGAGGGATCTGCCACAGAACGCAAGGCGGTGCAAAGCAGCAGGTGCAAAACGCAGCAGATTTCTCGACTCCGCTTCGCTCCGCTCGAAATGACGACACCATGGAGAGTGGAGAGTGGAGAATGGAGAATGGAGAATGGAGAATGGGCTGGCGCGCCAGCCGACTTACGACTTATGACTTACGACTTACGACTTACGACTAAAGTAAAAACAGCGCGACAGCGCATAAAACAATAATTTTTTAACTTAACATTAAACGTATGGATCAAATTAAAACAAGAAAAGACAGGCTGAAAAACCGGTTGCTGTGCGCAGCCGCAGCCTGCATGTTGTGCATGATCCCTGCAAGTTTGTTTGCGCAAACAGGCGGGGGGATTGCCGTTCGTGGAACGGTATCAGACAATGCCGGTCCATTGCTGGGCGTTACCGTAGCGGTGCAGGGCACGACCAATGCCACTACCACCGACGCCGACGGTAACTATGCTATTACGGTAACCGGCGAAAACGCCGTGCTCTCGTTCTCTTATATAGGTTACAAAACCTATACCGAACGGGTCGGCAGCCGGGCGGTTATCAATGTAGTGCTGGAAGAGGAAATCGCACGGCTCGATGAAGTAGTGGTGATTGGGTATGGCACCCAACGCCGCGAAGCGGTTACCGGGTCGGTGGCGTCTATTAGCAGCGAAAAAATTATGGAGGTCGCTTCTGTGAATGTTACCCAAGCATTGCAGGGACGGATTGCCGGCGTGGAAATGACACAAACTTCCACCAAACCGGGCGCTACGATGCAAATTCGTATTCGCGGTACGCGCTCGCTCACCGCCAGCAACGACCCGTTAGTGGTACTCGACGGTATCCCGTTTATGGGGACATTTAACGACATTGACCCAAGCTCCATTAAGAGCATTGACATTCTTAAAGACGCTTCCGCTACCGCCATTTACGGCTCACGCGGCGCGAATGGCGTGATCCTGATTACCACCAACCGCGGCGTTATACAGCAGGAAGCGCGGATAACCTACAACGGGTACTATGGCATTAAAGACATGTTCTCGAAATATCCCATGATGGACGGACCGCAATTTGCCAAATTACGTGCAGATGCGGCAGCGACCATTAAGGCAATTGGAAGCGCCAACCAACCATACTCCAATACCGGTGACCAGAGCGATGATATAAACATAGACTGGCAAGACCTGTTTTTCCAAAAAGGCATGGTAACGAGCCACGATATTAGTGTCGCCAAAGGCACTGAAAAGGGCGGCTATATCTTTGGCGCAGGATTTTTCAAGGAAGAAGCGGTTATACCTACGCAACAGTACTCCCGTATTTCGTTGCGCACCGCCATTGACCAGGGCGTGGGCAAGTACTTCCGTTTCGGGCTGACGTCTAACAATTCCTTCGGATTTTCGGAAGGCAACCAGATAAGCATCGGCGACATGCTTAGCACCCCGTCTATAACCAACCCGTATAATCCCGACGGTTCCCTGAAAAGGGGCGTAGCAAGCTCTTCTACGGAAACGTACAAGGTTTGGACAAAAGAAACGATTGAAGAAGCAAAAGACGTTTGGCTAAGCGAGTCCAAAACCTTAGGCTCCTACAATAACCTCTATGGCGAAGTGTCTGCGCCGTTTTTGGAAGGCTTGAAATACCGCATCAACGTAGGCTTGAACATCCGGATGACCACCGGCGGGGGCTTCACTGGAATAGGCGCTACCAGCGCTACCGACCCTAAGGCGCCGTCGTCTGCCTCTATCAGCAACTCCATGAGCACCCGGTGGACAGTGGAACACCTGCTGACTTTTGACCGCACCTTTGCCGACAAGCACCACGTGAATGTCACGGGGCTGTTCTCTGCCGAGCAAGACCGTTCCAACAGTTCGTCTATCGGCGTCCGGGATTTCCCCGGCGACCAGTTCCAATACTACAATTTAGGCTTCGGGGAAGGCGAGAAAACGATTGATAAAGATGCACAGGGTTATTCTGTTTCGGGTTTAATCTCTTGGATGGGGCGTGTAATGTACGACTACGACGACCGCTATATGTTGAGCGTGGCAGTACGTTCCGACGCTTCTTCGCGCTTGGCGCCCGGTTATCAATGGCATACTTATCCTGCGGTGTCCGCCGGATGGAACTTGCACCGTGAAAAATTTATGGAAGGGCTGGACTGGCTCACTGCGCTGAAATTCCGCGTAGGCTACGGCGAAACGTCCAACCAGGCTGTTGCCCCGTATGCTACGCTGGGTAACCTCAATACCCGTTTCTACAACTTCGGCGACGTGGAAAGCGGCTACGCTACCGGCTACTATATATCCGAACTGCCCAACAAAAACTTAGGATGGGAATATACCGAAACCTGGAACTTCGGCTTGGACTTTGCCCTCTTCAACAGGCGGCTCACCGGTACGGTGGAATACTACAAACAGCACACCAAAGACATCCTGTTGAGCGTAAATTTGCCGAGTACCACTGCTGTCGGCTCCTATATGGCAAACATCGGCGAAACCGAAAACAAGGGCTTCGAACTGGCATTGAACGGCGTTATCCTGAACAACCTTAACGGATGGACATGGGAAGCCGGCATTAACCTTTACACCAACCACAATAAGATTATTGCGCTTGCCTCGGGAGATGACAGGAATGAAGGCGCCAGGTGGTTTGTAGGCTACCCCATTAACGTGATTTACGACTATGAAAAAATCGGGCTCTGGCAGGAAGGCGACCCCTACCTGAATATCCTCGAACCGGGCGGAAACGTGGGGATGATTAAAGTAAAATATACCGGTGAATACGACGCATCCGGCAAACCGGTAAGGCAAATCGGAGAGACCCCCGGCAATGACGACCGGCAGATTATGAAGGTAGACCCCAACTTCCAGGGGGGCTTCAATACCCGCGTAGCTTACAAGGGTTTTGACCTGAACATTGTGGGCGCATTCAAGAGCGGCGGCATCCTTATATCGACGCTTCATGGACGCTCCAGCTACCTCAACAACCTGAACGGACGGCGTAATAACATTGATGTAGATTACTGGACGCCCGACAACACCGACGCCAAATACCCCCGTCCCGGCGGCATACTATCCTCCGACAGCCCGAAATACGGCAACACCCTTGCCCGTTTCGATGCATCGTACATGAAAGTACGCGCCATTACGTTGGGTTATAACTTTACCCAAAAATGGATGAGAGATACAGGCATCGAACGCCTGCGGCTGTACTTTACCGTACAAAACCCGTTTGTACTGTTCTCGCCCTACCACAACGAAAGCGGCATGGATCCGGAAACCAACTCGTTTGCGTACGAAAACCAAGCCGTTGCCAACGACTACCCCAACCGCTTGCCTTTGGCTGTGGTAGCTTTTAATACGCCCGCGACGCGGAATTATTTGTTTGGTTTAAGTTTAACTTTCTAAAACTAATGAATTATGAAAAGAATAAGTAAAATATTAGTAATTACCACCCTGTTTTTCTCTATGGGGTGCAGTGACCTTTTGGAAGAAACAGCCCGCAATAAATTTGAGCCGGGCTTTTTCTCCACTGAAACCGGTGTGATAGGCGGGGTAACCGGTCTCTACGCAGAATTGCGTAGTGTATACGGACAACCCTACTACTTCAATATCTGTGAAACCGGCACTGATGAATATACCTACGGCTCGCAGGCAGACGCCAATTTCAAGTCGGCAGACTTGTGCGGCTTGGGTATTCCCGACGCTTCCAACAGCCGTTTTGACGTGCTCTGGAATGTTGCCTACCGTGCGATTAATTCCGCCACCGGCATTATCGACAACGGTACCGAAGCCGGTATATCCCCTGCATTACTTGCCGAAGCGCGGTTTTTCCGTGGCTTCTACTACTTCCTGCTCGCGCAGTCGTTCGGCGGCGTGCCGCTGGATTTGGGCGGCGGCGAACTGAAATTCAACACCACGCCTACCCGTACATCCGTACGCAACACCGTGCCGGAAGTGTACAGCAAATCGGTCTTCCCCGATTTGGAACAGGCAGTAGCAGATTTGCCCGATAATCCCCGCATGACAGGAACGGTTACCAAAAATGTGGCGCGGCTCGCGTTGTCGAGGGCTTACCTGACCTTTGGATGGTGGCTCGAAAACCCCAACAATATTCCCACCTATCCGGCATGCGACCGCAAGGGCATCGGCAGTTATGACCTGCCCGCCGCGCAGTATTTCCAAAAGGCTTACGATGCGGCGACCTACGCTATCGAAAATCCGGGTCCCTATGCTTTACAGCCTACTTACTACGATGTGAATGTAGCTACCAATGACCGCAACAGCGAAATTATGCTCTGGGCTGATCACACGGAAAGCAATGCGAAATACAGCGAAAGCAATGTTACCGGATGGGACGGCGGCGTCGCGCAAAACCAGGCAGTTTGGATGGTTACATGGTACTTCCAATCCGTTATGGGTAGCATCACCAATACTAACCCCGTGTGGAATTTTCCGCCTTTCTTCCGCACCGTGCAGGCAGGGCAATCGTTCAGCCGTATGTGGTCGCGCATGGCTACGCCGGTAGGGATATTTACCAATACCTTTGCCGACAAGACACAAGACTCCCGTTTTGATGGCACGTTTGTTTCCGTCTATCGCGGCACGTGGGACTTAAATCCCGGCGTCTATGCCTACAAAGGTACAATCTATAATGCCAACACCCTGCCGATAAATCCGGGTGATCCGACAGTTTCTTTCTTGCACACCGATCCGGGCGGAATTACTTATACACCTACTACCCAAGGTAGCCCCAGCGGTATGGGACTTGGATACCTGCCCGGAAGAGCCGACTGGGTGGTGCCGTTGACCAACGTTTCACGCACCGTATTCCCCGGCTTGTGGAAACTGGGAGCCTACCGTAAAAACAAGACAGACTATCACGATGACAAGATAGCCAGTTCGCGCCCGTTTAACATCCTGAAGTTTTCGGAATTCTACTTTCTCGCTGCCGAAGCGGCTGTAAAAGGAGCGACTGCAAAAGCCGGCATGAGCGCCCGCGACCTGCTGAACGTCATCCGCGCCCGCGCCGGCAAATGGAAATTCAGCAATGCAGACAACGCCGCCAAAACGGATGATTACAGCGCCGCTTTGGTTGCCGCGACACCCGCCACGATAACCATTAACTATATTTTGGACGAACGTTCGCGCGAATACTTCGGCGAAGGCTATCGCTGGCATGACCTGGCACGTACCCAGAAATGGGCGGAATATGCAGGCGAATACTATATTGCTTCGACTACCGGCGGTACGCCCGAACGAGTAGATCGCGACCTGAAAACATTGGGCGACGGTCACAAGTACCTTTACCTGCGTCCCGTTCCAACAGGTCAGCTTGACAATATGGATGGCGACAATGCTTACAAACAGAATTACCAAAATCCGGGCTATAATTAAAACAAAACTCACCCCTCACAGGGTGTATAATCTTGTGAGGGGTTTTTTAAAAAAAAGGGCTGTAAAGACTATAAGGACTATAAGGAGTGGAAGGGACGAGAGGGCATAAGGACTATAAGGGCTGTAAAGACTATAAGGGCTATAAGGGCTGTAAGGAGTGTAAGGGACGAGAGGGCTGTAAGGACGAATGGGACAAAAGGATACGGGACATGGCATACCAAAGCAGCCTCTTACGAAAACTGTCCGGCAAATAATGACCCAACGGTTATGCCAACCACATCCGGCACAGTAAAATATTTTAAAGATTAATAAAACGTACCCCTGACAGGGTTGCACAATCCTGTGAGGGTTTTTAAAAGGAAAAATCCCGGGTAATGTAAGGTGTTTATGGGTTATAATTAATTTTTTTGGTTAATAAAAATGGGCTGCACCCGGGCAGCCTTTTTTTTAATTAGGAATTAGGAATTAGGAATGCAGTGGGCAGTAGGCAGTAGGCAGTGCTGGCGCGCCAGCCGACTTATGACTTACGACTTATGACTTATGACTTATGACTTATGACTTACGACTTATGACTTACGACTTATGACTTATGACTTATGACTTACGACTTACGACTTATGACTTACGACTTACGACTTATTGACTTACGACAAGTTTGTACTGATTACATTTACTTCCCCACAGGGGAACAATATTATTTTATTTTATTTAACTATTATTTATTATGAAAAAGTTTTTTGTTTTATCCGCAATTATTGTTGCCGCTGCCTGCGGCAGCCACCAATCCCCCGATGCGTCCGCGACCTTAAAAGGCGCGCTGTCGGGCAAATTCCTTATCGGGACGGCGCTTAATTCCAACCAT
>JAIRLT010000164.1 GCA_031259225.1 Prevotellaceae bacterium | reverse complement strand
GTATGCCGTGCGGTGTTTGGAAAATAAGCGTCCTATAAACGGCAAGACGAAATGAAAATAAAAGCGGAACAGTTGTTTTACCGGAAAGCGGGCAGGTGAAGCAAACTCCAAGACAGCAATGATGCCGCCGGGTTGCAGTACGCGGTACATTTCCTGTAATCCTTTAGGCAGGTTTTCAAAATTACGTACGCCAAATGCAACGGTTACCGCATGGAATGCGCCCGCCGGAAAGGGCAATGCCTCCGCAGCAGCCGGGAGCCAGCGGATAGCAGGCTGTGGACAGTGGGCTGTGTCCCGTGCTTTGTCGGCTGTTTTCCGTTTGGCTATTTCCAGCATTCCTCTGGAAATATCCACAGCGGTAATGGCGGCGCGGGTTTGGCGGTGCAGCGCAATAGCCAAATCACCGGTGCCGGTAGCCACGTCCAAAATCGTAGTGGGATGATGTTGCACCACATAGTGCACTAACTTTTTCCGCCACTGCCTGTCAATATTCAACGACAGGAAATGATTGAGAAAATCGTAATGCGGTGCAATGCCGTCGAACATGGCGGCAATGCGGACAGGGTTTTTATCAAGGGATAGCGGCATGAATAGCAGGCGAAAATTATTTTTCCGGCAGTTCCTAATCCGTCAGGTTAAGCGGTCTTTGAGTGTTTAACGTTGCATGATTTTTCCTAACGAATTATCGTAAATTTCTTTCCAGTCGTTCACGAAGCCGAAAGAAACGTCATCAATACGCAATTCGTTTTTGGTAACGTGCCCCAAGGTAGTAACAGGCGTTTTTTGCTGGTACATGTAATCGACAAACAGCACTTCCATTTCCGGCGATACCGAAACAACCACGCGGCTTTGCGACTCCCCGAATAAAAAGGCGTCTTCACGGATGTCCGAATCGGTAGTAATGTCAAAGCCCAATCCGTTGGGCATAGCCGCTTCCAGCAGGGTAATAAATAACCCGCCGTCGGATACATCGTGCGCGCTTGCTATCAAACCCCTGCGGATAGCGCCAAGCAAGGTTTTCTGCACCAACAGTTCCTCGTCCGCATCAAAGTACGGCGCAGGCGATTTCTTGATGCCGTGGTAGCTGTACAGGTACTCCGACGAAGCAATATCATCGCGCGAACGCCCGAGAAGATAAATCATGTCGCCTTTGTTGCGGAACGCAAGCGTTGTCTGGTGCGCCTTATTGGTCAATATCCCCAGCATGCCAATCACCGGCGTGGGGAACACAGCTTCGGTTTTACCTTTTATTTCGTATTGATTATAAAAACTTACATTCCCGCCGGTAACAGGCGTTCCCAGCTTCTCGCACATACGCCCCATGCCTTTAACGGCATGCACAAATTGCCAATATACTTCGGGATTATAGGGATTGCCGAAGTTCAAGCAATTGGTGATAGCGCAAGGTTCAGCGCCGGAACAAACCACATTACGGGCAGCTTCGGCTACGGCAATCATAGCGCCGGTTTCGGGGTCGGCTTTCACGTAGCGGCTGTTACAATCGGTGGTGAGCGCCAATGCGCGGTTAGTTCCCTTGATGTTCACAATCGCCGCGTCCGACGGGCAGTTCGTACTCATGTTCACGGTACGCACCATCGTATCGTATTGCTCATACACCCAACGTTTGCTTGCAATATTCGGATGACTTGCCAATGCCAACGCTACGGCTTTCAGGTCGTCCGGCGGCGGCACGGTATCAATAGTAAATTTTTTCCATTGTTTGAAATATGTCGGCTCTTTGTACTCGCGATCATACACCGGCGCTCCGCCGCCCAGTACCAGCGAAGCCGCCGGCACGTCGGCAACCAGTTCGCCGCGATAATAAAACAGTAATTTATCTTCGGGAATAACTTCACCGATAATCCGGCAAGCTAAATCCCATTTCTTAAATATCGCTTCAACGGTTGCCTCTTTTCCTTTCTGTACGACCACCAGCATACGTTCCTGCGATTCGGACAACAGGATTTCCCATGCTTCCATATTGGTTTGCCGCATCGGCACTTTGTCCAAATCAATGCGCATACCGCAGCCGCCGCGTTCGCTCATTTCGGAAGTGGAGCAAATGATGCCGGCAGCGCCCATGTCTTGCATCCCCACTACAGCGCCGCTTTGAATGAGTTCCAGCGAAGCTTCGAGCAACAGTTTTTCCATGAACGGGTCGCCCACCTGAATGGAGGGAATGTCGTTCGCCGAAGCTTCCGTGATATTTGCCGATGCAAACGTAGCGCCGTGAATACCGTCTTTGCCCGTGGCAGAACCTACAATATACACCGGGTTGCCGTTGCCTTTGGCGGTGGCTGAAATGGTTTCGCCTTTGCGTACCAACCCTACGGACATGGCGTTTACCAACGGATTGACATCATAGCAATCGTCGAAAGCCACTTCGCCGCCAACCACCGGCACGCCAAAGCAATTGCCATAGTGGCTAATTCCTTTGACCACGCCATTGACCAACCATTTGGTATGTTCGTCATCCGGGCGACCAAAACGCAATGAATTAAGTTGCGCCACCGGACGCGCGCCCATCGTGAAAATATCGCGGTTGATACCGCCTACGCCGGTGGCGGCTCCCTGCACCGGTTCTACCGCGCTCGGATGATTGTGCGATTCGATTTTAAATGCACATGCCCAACCGTCGCCGACGTCTACTAACCCGGCATTTTCTTCGCCGGCTTCCGCCAGAATATGTTTGCCTTTCTTGGGCAATGTTTTCAACCATTTGATAGAATTTTTATACGAAGCGTGTTCGCTCCACATCGCCGCATAGATACTGAGTTCCGTATAATTCGGCGCACGCCCGAGCAGTTCTTTTACCTTGTCCAGTTCTTCGGGTAATAATCCGATTTCTTTCGCTGCGCTGTAAAGTTCCTTATCTTCCATTTGTTTAGTTTTTATAGCAATTTTTAATTTCTAAGGATAGTTTGTTCCCTGTGGGAGCCCACAGAAATAATTTGTATCGGCACACCGGTTTCCTTTTCGATAAAACGAATGTACGTCATCAACTCAAACGGCAGTTCTTCTTCTTTACGCATGGCGGCTACCGACCGTTTCCAACCTTTAAATTCTTTGTAAACCGGCTCTATGGGTTCATTGGTTTCAAAGGGCAACTGTTGCGTTTCTTTTCCATTGATTTTATAGGCAACCGCTACTTTAACCGTATCGAAAGTATCCAGCACATCGGCTTTGGTGATGAACAGTTGCGTAACGCCGCTAATCATTACGGCGTACTTGAGCGCCACAAGGTCAAGCCAGCCGGTACGGCGCGGACGACCGGTAGTCGCGCCAAATTCATGACCAATCCGGCGAAGACGTTCGCCGGTGTCATCGTTTAATTCGGTAGGGAAAGGACCGCTGCCCACGCGCGTGCAGTAAGCCTTGAAGATACCGAAGACATTGCCTATTTTTCCCGGCGCAATGCCCAAACCGGTGCATACGCCGGCGCATACGGTGTTCGACGAGGTAACAAACGGATACGAACCAAAATCAATATCAAGCAACGAACCCTGCGCGCCTTCCGCCAAAATCTTCTGCGAGCCGGCGAGCGCTTCGTTGATTACGTATTCGCTTTCGATAAGCGTAAACTTTTTCACCTCTTCGATGCTTTGGAGCCATTGTTTTTCATAGTCCGCCACATTATATTCAAAGTCGAACTGCTTGAGAAATTCAAGATGTTTTTGCTTCAACGCTTCGTAGCGTTCCTTAAAGGCGGGCGAGAGGATATCGCCTACGCGCAAGCCGTTGCGACCGGTCTTGTCCATATACGCCGGACCGATGCCTTTCAACGTAGAGCCGATTTTCGTTTTACCTTTCGCCGCTTCCGAAGCTGCGTCGATAATACGATGCGTAGGAAGGATAAGATGCGCGCGCTTGGCAATCATCAAGCGTTCATAGACCGGCACGCCCAGTTTTTTCAACTGCGATACTTCTTCCTCAAAAATCACCGGGTCAATGACCACGCCGCTGCCGATAATATTGGTAACTTTTTCGTGGAAAATACCCGACGGAATGGTATGCAATACAAATTTTTTATCGTCAAATTCGAGCGAATGCCCGGCATTAGGTCCGCCCTGAAAGCGGGCAATGACAGAATAAGCCGGCGTCAGTACGTCCACTATTTTCCCCTTCCCTTCATCGCCCCATTGCAAGCCGAGTACTACATTTACTTTCATAAAATATATTTTTGTTTATTTACAAATGTACGCATTTTTTTACTTTTACCTGTACTAAAAAAATTGGCAGGAAAAATATTTATTCCTGCTTCCTCATCGTTTAACGCCGGATATACACAATTTTTTTCCCGTCAAAAAAAGCGTCGGGAAACCATTGGCTGACGGGCGCAACCGTTACCGCCGCAGGCGCAATGGAAAGCCGGGAAACAGCGCCGGCGATTTCGTCCGCAAGGTCGCCGCCTTTCAGGCAAATAATGCCATTGGGCAAGCCGTGTGCGCCACCCGCGATAATTTTATCCCATACCCAGCCAACAAATGCCGGCAAGGCAGTAACAGCACGGCTTACCACAAAATCAAATTTCCGCGTAATGGTTTCGACACGGGCATGAACGGCTGTTACATTTTGCAACCGCAGGCTATCGGCTACCGCCTGCACAACGGTTATTTTTTTACCAATAGTATCCGCCAAAGTAAAATGGGTTCCGGGAAAGAGGATAGCCAACGGGATACCCGGGAAACCGCCGCCCGTACCCGCGTCCAGCACGCTTGCCCCCGGCAGAAAACAGATAAATTTAGCAATGGCTAATGAATGGAGGACATGATGCAAATTGATTTGCCCTATGTCCTTTCGCGAAACGACATTGATACGCGCATTCCATCCGGCATAAAGCGGCGCCAATTGCGCCAGTTGCGCCGACTGTTGTTCCGTGAGCGCCGGAAAAAATTCCTTAAAACAAGCTGTATCCCCTACCGCCACGTTTGTTTGTTCCTGAATTTAGCGATGAAAATAAGAAAAAGATAATAAAACGGATAACAGATATCCCACAGCCAAAGTATGGGCAGCAATCCTTTTTCGCCCAAGCGGCGTTGCGCGCGGGCAAACAAAATAACCTGTATGGTAAAACGAATGACCAGCGCCGCCGCCAATGCCAAAAGCACAATATAATTTTCACACAATACCACTGCCGCCGCCACAATACCGGCGAAAAACAATAAACGGAACAGGGCTTCCCCCAATGCCGGATAGTGCGGTCCGTGCATGGATAAATCCAACGAGCGCAATTCATTTGCACGGTAGCGTAGCCAATTGCCGGCAGAATAATGCAGGGTACTGACGGTAGTTGCTTCGCTGCCCAATGCCACCGCCGTATTCATGTGGGTAGCCGTTTTATTGATGAAAACAATATCTTCCCGCAAGCCGTGGGTTACGCGCATATCAAAACCTTTGTTGGAAAAAAACAAAGGCTTGCGGTAAGCCAGATTACTGTGCATACCCATATATGCCTTGCGCAACAAGGCTTTTCCGAGTACATGCAAGGCTTGCATGAAATGGTCGGCACGTATCCACAGCGCAGTATTTGCAAACCGGGTGTAGCCAACCACGATGTCTTTCCGTTCCGTAAAATACCGTTGCATGGCTTGCAACCACCGGTTTCCTGAAGGATAACAATCTGCATCGATGAACAACAACAAATCATATTTCGCCGCTTTGATACCGACGCCTAAAGCCATTTTTTTGTTATGACGGAATTTTTCATCCTTCACAATCGTGCGGAATACTAAACGGGGATAAGCGCCCTGCATGGACGCCAACAAAATCTCCGTATCATCTTCCGAGCCGTCATTGACCACCACTACCTCAAATTCGGGATAGTCCTGCGTCAAAATGAGCGGCAAGGTTTCTTGCAACAATTCGTATTCATTGCGCGCCGAAAGAATAATAGAAACCGGCAACTGTCCGTTGGTTACCGGCTGGATATTTATCCGCTGGAACGCCACACGCCCGAATACCCGCAACCAGTAAACCAGTTCTACCACGAACAACACCAACACCGCAGCCAACAGCAGCAGTTCTTCGACAGCAAAAACAGAAAGGATGATATCCATGTAAATTAAAATTAGGTACAAATGTACAACTTTTTTTCTGATTGCTGATTATTGTTGCTGCCCACCTCCCCCCAGCCCCCTCCAAAGGCGGGGGAGCGTGGGTGCAAGAAAAAACCGCCAGTACATTTTTGCACCGGCAGTTCTTTCTTTTAGGGCAAAGGGTAAAAGGTAAAGGGTGAAAGGGGCTGGCGCGTCATGTCACGTCCTGAAAAAAGTTGACAGGTTAATACTGATTTTTATTGGTTAATTTTTTATTCATTATTTTCT
>JAIRLT010000002.1 GCA_031259225.1 Prevotellaceae bacterium | reverse complement strand
GTAGTTTTTATTCATTGTTTTAGTCGTTCTTTCCCCCTTTGGGGGTTAGGGGGCTTCCACTCCGCGCGCTCGTCCCTCGCGCGCTCCGGTCGGAATGACGCGCTCCTAATTACTTTTTGCAGCGCTGGGATTGTTTTATGTACATACCCACAAACACAAACGACTATATAAAACAACCCCCTGCTGCAAGTTTTTATTCGCTGCCAATGATTGCAGAATGTTATCTTAACCGCTTTCTGCAATACCTTACTTCAACTTTTACGATGATTTTTCCCCTATTCTACTAAAAAACCGAGAGTGGAATGGGTGCTATATTTATTGTCAATCGAGGTTAGCGAAAACCCAGTATGCAAATAAGTATAGCGACCCACACCCACTCTCGGTGTGGTCGCGTTTACTTAGTTATTGCATACTTGAAATTTTCGCTATTTCGATTGACCAGCAGAAAAAAGTTAAAGCGATATATTATTAATATATCAAATTCAAAATGTCAAAGAAACATATTAATGCCGCAAATATAAAACAATATTTTTTATCTACAAATTTTATTTGCATTAAATGTTTAATTTTTCTGGATTGTTGCGTTTCGGTCGCAATGACGCTCGTTATATCGTCATTGCAAACGACGAGGAACGAGCCGTGAAGTAATCCGGAAAATTTATCGCGCGTAGCGCATTTATCACCCGCAGCGCATTCCCCGCCCGCAGGGCAAGACAGCCGGCGACGGCTCATCCTTCATACGTCCGGTATATGCCTTCGTCGGTTTCGTATACTTCACCGTGGTCTATCAACCAGCGCAAGACCTTAATGGTATCGTCGGGGTTGGAGTCAATGCTGTTGATGCACTGCGTGAGGGTAAAGGAATTTTCACGGATAGCCGTTTTTAATTTCCCCGATAATAAATCAAACTTGTAGTTGCTCACATCCGCAGCATTCTGCGCGGTGCATACGTCGCAACGACCACAGGGTGGGGCGGCGGTTTCGCCGAAGTAAGCGAGGAGTTGCCGGCTACGGCACTGCGCCGTGTTGGCGGCATAGTGCAGCATGGCTTTTATGCGTTGTTCATGGCGTTTTTTCAAGTCCCCGTAGTGTTCTTTGGATATGCGGAGGTTTCCCTCGTCCAGCCGTTCTTCGTTGAACAGCAAGAGGGGCGTCCGTTTCTTTGGGATATAATCAATCACACGCATGCGCGACAGGCGCAGGAGGTAATCGTTGATTACCGCCGTGTCCGCATTCATTAATTTCGCCAAATAAAGTTCGTCAATGGGCACAAAATTGGTGAATATGCCGGTGTAAGCCCGCAGGAGGCAACGGATAAAGCGGTCTAAGGCTTCGTTGTTTATTTGTACTTTGTAAAGTTCGTCGCGGGTTACGGTAAAATGGATGCGTGCCGGATTGTCCAGTTCATCGGTGAGTTCCAGATAGCCCTCGCGCTGCAAGCATTGGAGGGCATTGTATGCCGTGAGCGAATGAATTTTATTCTGTACCGAAAAATCCATAAGGCTGAAATTAAAAACGCTTCCTTTGCCCGCGCCGTAAGGGATCTCGAAGTAGCGGTAAATCCGCTGGTACACCTCACGGATAGTTTCAACCGGCGGGAAGGTGGTGCGTAAGCGTTGCGCCGCCTTATGAGTGTCATCGTTATTATAGAGGAGGACGGCATAGGCTGTTTTTTCGTCGCGCCCCCCGCGCCCAGCCTCCTGAAAATAGGCTTCCATGCTGTCGGGCAAATCTACATGCACCACAAAGCGGACGCCGGGTTTATCAATGCCCATTCCAAAAGCGTTGGTACAAACCATTACCCGCGTGCGATCCCGTTTCCAGTTATCCTGTTTTGCGCTGCGGATTTCAGCGCCCAGCCCGGCATGGTAATAGTCGGCGCTGATATGGTTGTCATTCAAAAACGCGGCTATTTCCTGCGTGTTCCCGCGACTGCGGACATATACGATGCCCGTTCCCCGCACGTTATTGCAAATACGCAATAACTGGGCGTTCTTATCTTCCGCCTCGCGTACGACGTAAATTAAATTCTTCCGTTCAAAGCTTTTTTGTAATAAATTCGGTTTGCGGAACCCCAGTTTATCCATTATATCCTGCGCTACTTGCGGCGTAGCCGTAGCAGTCACCGCCAATACGGGCACGCCCGGCAACCATTTCCGCGCAGGGGCAATCCCCATGTACGACGGGCGGAAATCATACCCCCATTGCGAAATGCAATGCGCTTCATCCACCGCCAGCAGGTTTACGTTCATTTTCTGGACGCGCATCTGGAATAGCTCTGTTCCCAAGCGTTCGGGCGAAAGGTAGAGGAATTTATACTGTCCATATACGGCATTGTCGAAGGCAATGTCAATTTCCCTGCGCGTCATGCCGGAGTAAATTGCCAATGCTTTTATGCCGCGCTTTTTCAGGCTTTCTACCTGGTCTTTCATGAGGGCGATGAGCGGCGTTACGACCAAACAAATACCGTCTTTCGCCAGCGCCGGCACCTGAAAAGTGATGGATTTCCCGCCACCGGTAGGCATCAACGCCAACACGTCGCGCCCCTCGTACACTTCGCGGATAATGTCTTCCTGCAAAGCGCGGAAACCGCCATAACCCCAATATTGCTGCAATATTTTGTGAAAAATCTCCAACCGGATAAACGTATATTACAAAGGTACGAAAAAAGTGGAGAGTTGAAAATGGAGCGTTGAAAATGGCTGACGCGGCAGCTAATTTTCAACTTTCAACTAAAGAAGCTGCCGCGCCGGCACTAACCACTAACTATTATTTTCAACTTCCAACTAAATTACTTATCTTTGCGAAAAACGTTGATATAAAATAGATAAATAGCACAAATAATGGCACTATACACAATCACCATCT
>JAIRLT010000037.1 GCA_031259225.1 Prevotellaceae bacterium | reverse complement strand
CGTGGATGAATTTCTGACGTTCGCCAAAGCGCATCCCGGATTGAAATTCCTTGTTACCGAAATCGGTTGCGGCATCGCGGGATTTACACCCGACGATATTGCCCCGCTGTTCCAACCGGTCATCGACGAAAATATCGAAAACGTGTACCTGCCGGAAAGTTTTTGGAGACCATGACGTATTTTGGCGTAGTCTTGCAGTATCTTTGCTTAAAAATTTCACTCATACGCCATGCAAAAAATCCTTACTCCATCGGGAGGTTTTTTAATAAACAATGAATAGCGCCAACATTTAATGCATCGCCCCCGCGCCCTGTTGGTCGCGCCCCGCGCCTTGTTCTAAACAATTCCCTGTTCGTACATGGCTTTGGCGACTTTCAAAAATCCGGCAATATTCGCGCCTTTCACGTAGTTGATGTAGCCGTCGTCTGCGGTGCCGTGCAGTACGCATGCTTCGTGGATATTCTGCATAATCGTTTTCAGGCGGGCGTCCACTTCTTCGGTTGTCCAGCTAATGTGCATCGCATTTTGCGTCATTTCCAGTCCCGAAGTAGCTACACCGCCGGCGTTCACTGCCTTGCCGGGCGCAAATAATATCTTTGCTTTGACAAATTCATTGATGGCTTCCGGCGTACATCCCATGTTGGACACTTCGGCTACGCAAGTTACGCCGTTTTGTATTAGCAACCTTGCATCATCGCCGTTCAATTCGTTTTGGATAGCGCAGGGCAGCGCGATGTCGGTTTTTACTTCCCATGGTTTTTTTCCGGGAATAAATTTCGCGCCGGCAAATTTCTTGGCATACGGTGCAACGATGTCGTTATTGGAATTGCGCAGTTCCAAGAGATAGTCAATTTTCTCGGTATTTAATCCGCTTTCGTCGTAAATGTATCCGTCGGGACCGGAAATAGTAACCACTTTCGCACCGAGTTCATGGGCTTTCAAAGCCGCTCCCCATGCCACATTGCCAAATCCGGAAATAGCGATAGTTTTTCCTTTGAGCGCGATGTTTTGTGTTTTCAACATGTGCTCTACAAAATAGATGCCGCCAAACCCGGTGGCTTCCGGACGGATGAGCGAACCGCCCCATGTCAAATTTTTACCGGTGAGGACGCCGGTATTTTCGCGCGCCAGCTTCCGATACATGCCGTACAGATAGCCGATTTCGCGCGTGCCTACGCCAATATCCCCGGCGGGTACGTCGGTATCCGGACCTATGTGCCGCCACAATTCCACCATGAATGCCTGGCAGAAACGCATGATTTCGGCATTTGATTTTCCTTTCGGGTCGAAATCCGAACCGCCTTTACCGCCGCCCATTGGAAGTGTTGTCAAAGCATTTTTGAAAGTCTGTTCAAACCCTAAAAATTTCAACGTCGAAGGCGTAACAGCCGGATGAAAACGCAACCCGCCCTTATAGGGACCGATAGCATTATTAAACTGTACACGGTATCCCAAGTTTATCTGTACATTTCCGGCATCGTCCTGCCACACGACTTTGAAAGTAAACATGCGGTCGGGTTCTACCATTCGTTCGAGGATGCGGTATTTGAAAAATTCGGGATGTTGTTCATACACGCTTTCCACTGATTCGAGGACTTCGTGTACCGCTTGCAAGTACTCTTTTTCATGGCCATAAGTTTTTTCAAGATAAGCCATAATCTCTTTTGTCTTCATATTATTATTGAGTTATTTGGTTAGTTTTCGATTTCTGATTTAAGTATGCGCCTAACACAGCGCCCCGTTTAACTTATTATTCATTGTTTTCCGGCGCCAGCCAATTCCTAATTCTTAATTCCTAATTTTTAATTCTCCCATGTGGTTCCGCTATGCAGCAGGTCGTCCACGTTTTTTATGGTAGCGGTTGCCTGTACAGCCAGCACCTGGTCACGGACGTTGTCATCATACGTTTTATCGCTCACGGCACGGATAACCCCTAAGGCTACGGGATAATCCGGCGCCTGCATATTAACAAGCATCATGTGGATGCCGGGATTGGTTTCTTGCGCATTATGTACCAGTATATCTTTTTCCGTGATGCCCTTTTCGCCGATACGCACCACTTTTAATTGCAATCCGTCAAGAATAAGTCCCTTGTCGCGATTGATGCCGAAAATCATCGGCTCGCCGTGGCGCAGGATAATCGTGCGTTCTTCACGTACGGCTTTGCCGGTAATATCGGCATGTGTGCCGTCATTGAAGATAACGCAATTTTGCAGTATTTCCGTAACCGCCGTGCCGTCGTGCCTTGCCGAAGCAAGCATAATTTCGCTTGTCAGTTTCATATCCACATCCAGCGAACGGGCGAAAAAAGTTCCGCGCGCACCCAAGACCAATTCGCCCGGATTAAAAGGATGCTCTACTGTTCCGAATGGGGAGGTTTTGGTAACTTTCCCTAATTTCGACGTGGGCGAATACTGCCCTTTGGTCAATCCGTAAATTTGATTATTGTGCAATAAAATATTGATATCAATATTGCGCCGGATAGCATGAATAAAGTGATTGCCGCCGATAGCCAACGCATCGCCGTCGCCGGAAATCTGCCATACGGTCAAGGTCGGATTGGCGACTTTCACGCCGGTAGCTATTGCCGCCGCCCGCCCGTGAATGCCATGAAAACCGTATGTGTCCATATAGTACGGAAAACGCGATGCGCAACCGATACCGGATACAAAAACGAAACGTTCCTTGGTATAACCAAGCGTTTCGCAAATCTCCGGAAAAGCGCGTTGCACGGCGGCAAGTATGGGATAGTCGCCGCAGCCCGGACACCATTTCACTTCCTGGTTACTCTTAAAATCTTGTGGAGTATATTTCATAGAATTTCTAATTTCTGGTTTCTAATTTCTAATTGCCTGCGCCGGCTTCCTTTGTTCATCATTCATTGTTCATCCTTAATTTTCATAACGGCGTCTACGATTTCCGCAACCATGAATGGCTGTCCCTGCACTTTATTGTACTGGTGATAGCAAAATTCCTGATGTTGGTTGCGCAGGTAACCGGCAAATTGCCCGTTATTCAGTTCGCACACGAGAATTGTTTTGAATTTCTTGAATACGTCGGCGGTGTTTTTCGGCAAGGGATGGATATAATCGAAATGCGCCAGCCCTACCCGTTTTTTCCCCGGTTGCAGTTCCTTGAGCGCACTGTAAAGATGTCCGAAAGTGCCGCCCCAGCCAACCAGTAGCACGTCGCCTGCCTGTTCGCCGGTGACTTTCAGCGGCGGGATAAATTCTGCCACCCGCGCTACCTTTTCGGCGCGTTCATGCACCATGCGTTCATGTACCAACGGGTCGCTGGAAACATGCCCGTCGTTATCTTTTTCCAGCCCGCCGATGCGGTGCATCAACCCGGGCGTGCCGGGCAACGCCCACCGGCGCGCCAACCGTTTTTCATCGCGGCGGAACGGAAAATACAGCGCATCGTTTCCGGCAACCAGCGGCGGAACAATCGCCGGGTAATCCTTCATCTGCGGGATACGCCAAGGCTCCGAACCATTGCCGATAAATCCTTCCGAAAGGAGCATCACCGGCATCATGTGTTCCAGCGCTAATTTCGCCGCCCAGAAAGCCGCATCGAAGCAGTGCGACGGCGAATGCGAAGCCATAACCACCATCGGGCATTCGCCGTTGCGACCATACAGCGCCTGCCAGAGGTCGGTCTGTTCTGTTTTTGTCGGGATACCGGTCGAAGGACCGCTGCGCTGCACATCGACCACCACCAGCGGCAACTCCGTAATCACCGCCAGCCCCAACGCTTCGCTTTTGAGCGATAGCCCGGGTCCGGAAGTGGTGGTGATAGCCAAATTGCCCGCAAACGCTGCGCCGATAGCCGTACAAATCCCCGCGATTTCATCTTCGCATTGCAGGGTTTTTACGCCAAGGTCTTTGCGTGCGGCGAGTTCTTCCAAAATACTTGTCGCCGGCGTGATAGGATACGACCCGCAAAACAGCGGTCGCCCCGATTTTTCGGACGCGGCAATAAATCCCCATGCCGTTGCCTGATTTCCGTTAATGTTGCGGTAGGTGCCTTTGGCGTATTTCGCAGGCTTGACGCTGTATGTATTTTGAATTGCCTGTATATTTCCCGCATAGTTGAAACCGTCTTGCAGCACTTTTTTATTCGCGGCAATCAACTCGGGACGTTTCGCAAATTTCCGCTCAAAATAATTAAATGTCGCTTGCAGCGGGCGATTGAAAAGGTAAAAGCAAATGCCCAGGGCGAACATATTTTTACTGCGTACAACCGCTTTGGCATCCAGCCCGCTGTCTTTCAAACTTTCTTTGGTCAGCGACGTAACCGGCGCATAAATCACCGTACGGTCTTCCAGTTTTAATTCTTTGACCGGGTCGCCGGTAGTAAAGCCGGCGCGGGCAATACGTTTTTCCTCGAATGCGTCGGCATCAACGATGACCGTAGCCGTTGGTTTTGTCCGGCAAGCATTGGCGCGCAACGCCGCCGGGTTCATCGCCACCAGTACATCGCACAAGTCGCCGGGCGTATGCACGTCGCCGCTGCCGATATGTATCTGGAAGCCGGAAACGCCGGCTATCGTGTCTTGCGGTGCGCGGATTTCAGCAGGGAAATCGGGAAACGTAGAAAATTCATTACCCAGCAGCGCGGAAGCATCGGTAAACAGCGCGCCGGTTAATTGCATACCGTCGCCACTGTCGCCGCTGAAACGAATGACAACATCTTTTATATCTA
>JAIRLT010000016.1 GCA_031259225.1 Prevotellaceae bacterium | reverse complement strand
GTTTTGTGTCCTGTTATTTTCATGATTGAAATGCTTGGAATGTCGTTCAGGTATGCGTTTGTTGCAAATGAACGGCGGGCGGTGTGTGCTGTTACCATGTTGCATTTAGATTCGGTTGTTTTGCTTGTCAAATTTCCCTGTGTTTTCTCTATTCTGGCAGGTTCTTCAATACCGGCGCATTTGGCTACTTCTTTGATATACTCATTGAATTTTTGGTTACTTGGTACTTTGGGCAAACTGCCTTCATATTTGCCCAAAATGGCACCAACCCTTGTATGAACGGGTATCTTTACCACCGCGCCCGTTTTAATCGTTCTGATTGAAATCATGCCATCTCCTATGTTGTCTTTGTTGAGTTGCGACAAATCCGAAAAACGCAGCCCTGTATAAGCTCCTATTAAAAACAAATCCCTTACTCGGTCAAGTTTGGGCGCTCGTTCAAGATTGAGGCTATACATTGCTGTTAGCTCCGTTTCATTCAAATAGATAGATTCGGTTTCCTCTCTCGGTTTTGCAAACGCCCTTTTCGTGTAGTCTCTGCTTACCGGCAAACCTGCTTCGTCTGCATTTGAAAGGAACGTCTTTAGTATCTTTATTCTCGTGCCTATTGTATTCGGTGCATAGTCTTTTGATTTCAGGAACTTAACAAAGTCATTGTAAAAGTCGATGTCTATTTTTTGAAATGATAACTTAACCTTTCGTTTTTGCTGGTATTCCGTTAAATCCCTTTGAACTACTTTATAGCTCTTTTTTGTGGATTCCTTTTTATTTGAGGCCTTTATGAAGTGTTCTACGTATTGCATTAATTCAATTCCGGCGGGCGCTACTTCTGTTATGTCGTTTATGTCTTTGTTGTATATCCTGTCAATGTCCTTTTTCAATATGTCATTTGTTAGCGTAATTCCTTCGTTTCGCAGCTTGTTTAACAGGCTTAACGCGGTGTGTTCAATTCCATTTAACCGTTCGTTAAATTCCGGGTGTTGTGGAAATGATTTTGTTTCCCTTGCGCGTCCTGTCTTTGCGTTCCAATATTCTGGCCTTATTGACACGTCCGTATAATACTTCAATGGTATGTACTTCTTTTTTCCTGATACTATTTCATACATACCGTAATTGAGAAGAAAGAATATTGATGTTTGCTCTTTTGCTTCCGGGCGTGTAAGATAAAATTTAATTGATGCCATTTTATTACGTTTTTTTACTGAAATAATAATATACCGCAAAGATAAGTATTTTTTCTTTGCGGTAAGAATTGCGGTAAGAATTTTTTTTATTTCATTATATTTTTCTTTATCAATCTTTATATTTGCATTTCATAATATGCTGTGAATAACAGTGTTTTAAATTAAGATTAGTATAGTGAAATAAAACGTATTGTCGTCCTTGTGGGACAGCCCATTTCACATCATTTACTTCAATTTGTTAATTACTTCTTTCGGATTCATCACATTATGTGTTTTTTCAACAATTATTTCTTTTGGAACGTCGAATTTCACGTTTTGTTTGATTTCTCCGGAAGAACTTCCGATTTGTCCGGTATAATCGCCTGCTTCAACCGTCCACCGACTGTTTGCTTCATCAAAAGAGGCCAAAGCATCGGGCGTTAATTTTAATTGAATCGTTTGCGTTTCATCCGGTTGCAAAAACTTGGTTTTCGCAAAAGCTTTTAATTCCTTCGCAGGCTTATTCATTGATTTTCCGGGAGCCGATACATACAATTGAACGACTTCTTTTCCGGCAACGCTTCCGGTGTTTTTCACATCAACCGTTACGGTATAAATGCCTTTATTTTTTTTGATTGTTGGATTGGTATATTCAAAAGTCGTATAAGACAGCCCGTAACCGAAAGGATAGGAAACATTTTTATTGAAAGTGTCAAAATAACGGTATCCGACATAAATATCCTCTTCATAATTGGTATAATCCACATTTTTAACCAAATCTTTTTTCACTTCGCCGGCAGGGAACATCACCGGCGGACCGGGAACATAATCGTAAGGAAAATTGGCAGACGAAGCTGCATCCATATAATTTACGGGGAAAGTCATCGGCAGTTTGCCTGAAGGATTGACTGCGCCTTTCAGCACGTCGGCAACCGTATTTCCGCCTTCCTGCCCAGCTTGCCATGCCAACAAAATACCGTCCGGAAGTTCTTTCCACGAAGCGGTTTCGATGACACCGCCGATATTCAGCACTACGATCACTTTTTTGCTCGCAGCATGAAATATTTTGCAAATATCTTGGATAAGTTTCTGCTCATCAGCAGACAAGTCAAAATCGTCGGAAATTTTTCGGTCCGCAAATTCACCGGAATTTCTGCCCAAAGTAAGCAGCGCAATGTCGCTATTGACGGCGATTTTTTTCAATTGCGCATCATTCGGCAAGATTTCCGTAGCGCGGATTTTCGGCATAAACATCGCAAATGGATTATTCGGGTCGGGTTTGTTTTTTTCGTTTTCCGCAGCAATGTGTTTCTCGTACAAATCAGCCAATTCGGTATTGAAACTGTAACCGGCATTTGTCAAGCCTTCTTTCAACGAAACGGTATAAGCTTCGTTCACATCGCCCGAACCGGTTCCGCCCGAAATAAATTCGTAGGAAGTGATTCCGAATGCAGCAATGTTTTTGATGTTTTCTTTGAAAGGCAATACGTTATCGGTATTTTTCAACAAGACCATGCCTTCGGCTGCCGACTCACGGGTAACTTCTGCATGTGCTTTCAAATCCGGATGATTGGAATATTTGTAGCCTTTGAAACGCGGCGAATCCAAAATCAACTGCAAAATCCGTTTCACGTTCCTGTCCACATCAGCAACCGACAGCGAATCGTCGTTTACGGCGGCAATGATCGATTCATACTGTTTTACAGTTCCCGGCATCAACAAATCGTTCCCTGCATGTACCTGTGCCGGAGGATTTTTCCCACCAAACCAATCGGTCATCACCGTACCTTTGTACCCCCATTCATCACGGAGAATATTGGTTAAAAGTTCGCGGCTTTCGGAAGCGTATGTGCCGTTGATGTAATTGTAGGAAGTCATTACGGTTTGCGGTTGAGATTCTTTGACGGCAATTTCAAAGCCCTTCAAATAGATTTCACGTAAAGCGCGGGCGCTCATCCGTGCGTCATTAGCCATGCGGTTGGTTTCCTGATTGTTGGCCGCAAAATGTTTGATAGATGTACCTACACCGTTCGATTGCACGCCTTTTACCATTGCCGCAGCCATCTTACCCGACAAAAGAGGGTCTTCGGAATAATATTCAAAATTGCGGCCGCACAACGGATTGCGATGAATGTTCAACGCCGGTCCCAAAAGTACATCCGCTCCATATTCAAGCACTTCGTTTCCCATGGCTTTCCCTACGTTTTCAACCAGTTCGGTGTTCCAAGTGGAAGCCAACAATGTTCCGACCGGAAAAGCCGTGCAATAATAAGTCTGTGAATCGCCTTCGCGTGCAGGTTGAATACGCAATCCGGCAGGTCCATCGGCTAAAACGATTGCCGGAATACCCAAACGAGGAATCGGACAGGTCGTTCCGGCAGCGCCCGGCACAAGGCTTTTTGTTTCGCCGATTACTGCGCTGTCACCTGAAAAATCGGCCATTCCGGTACCAATTAGTAATTGAACTTTTTCTTCCAAAGTCATTGCGGCAATCACTTTATCGACGGAAGATTTTCCTAATTGAGGTGTTTTATTGGAATTACAAGCCACAAATAAGGCTGCAATACAAAGAAATAATGATATTTTTTTCATGATATTAAATTTATTTGAATAACATTGGCGCAAATTCCGTCAGGTAAATCCTCCAGTTTTTCCAGATATGTCCTTCGCCGGTTTCGTAATAAGTATAAGGATAGTTGTTTTCATCCAATTTTTTACGAAAATCGGTATTCGCGTCGAAGAGAAAGTCGGCTGTTCCGATAGCTATATAATACAATTTCGGTTTTTTAGCGAACTGTACTTTCAGTTTTTCATCGATATTTTGGTAGATTTCGGAAGTTACGCCTTCGCGCGGCATGATAGCAGCCGAGAAAAGTCCGACATAATCAAACAAATCGGGATATTGTTTGGAAATGTGCATCGAATGGAAACCACCCATCGAAAGCCCTGCAATGGCGCGGTTTGCCTTGCCTTTTTTCACGCGGTAATTGCTTTCGACAAATTTTATCACGTCGGGAAAGGCTTTTTCACAATCGCCGTCCATGCGGGTGTCGCCCATGAACGAGGGTTTGTACATGCCTTTTGCCGATTCGCCCGGAGCGGCTTGTTGACCGACATTACCGTTGGTCATCACTACAATCATCGGTTGGGCTTTGCCTTGAGCAATCAGATTATCCAGTATTTGCGAGGTACGGCCGAGTGCAATCCACGCTTCCTCGTCGCCGCCTGCACCATGCAAAAGATAAAATACCGGATATTCCTGCTTGCTTTGTTCATAACCGGCAGGTGTATAGATGGTTATTCGCCGATCCATGTTCAAAGTCGGGCTGTTGTACCAACGACGGGCAACGGTTCCATGCGGCACGTCGTTCACTTTGTAAAGGTCGGCGCGTTCTCCGTCGATAATGAAAATGCTGGTTACGGAAGCTACATCGCGAATCATGTACACATTGTTTGGGTCGGTTACTTTTACGCCGTCGACGATGAATGTATAACTGTACAGTTCGGGACTTAAAGCATTGGGCGTAGTAAATTCCCAAACGCCCTTGTCGTTTTTTACTAATTCCGCATTACCCGGCGTGTCGAACTCGCCCATTGGGGTTTGCATTTTTTGTGTTGGCAAGAAATCGCCGGTGATTTCCACTTTGTTTGCCAATGGCGCATTCAAGCGGAAGGTTACAGTCTTGTTGCTGTGTATTTCGGGCGAAATAATGTCTTGTCCGCCCCATAAAGCTTGTTGTGCAAAAGTTGTTGCTGTGAACAACATTGCGATTAAAAGAAATGATATTTTATTCATCTTTCAAGAAATTAAGAATAATTATTTTATTACTGATTAAATACTCTCGATACAAATGCCAAACAATTATACAGCGCCGAGTGCCAGTATTCCCAAGTGTGCCCGCCGTCGCGCACGCGGAACTCACAGGGGATTTGCGCGGCACGCATGGCTTGCGTAAATTCGATGTTGCGGTCGAGCAGGAAATCATCGTCGCCGCAATCTACAAACCACGCAACGGTTTTCAGCTTTTCCTTGGTGGCTTCGTCGGCGGTTTCCACATATTTTATGCAGCTATTTTCCCGTACCGATTTGTTGAGTATCGCCATTTTGTCGTCCGGGCGTTGCGAAGGCGCCGCGCCCTGCTCGGGGATATTCATCAAGGCGCTCATGGCATATACCGCCGAAAATAGCTCGCTGTGCTTTTGCCCGTAAGCCGTTGCGCCGCCGCCGCCCATAGAGAGACCGGCAATTGCCCGGTGCTGCTTGTCGCCCATAACGCGGTACTCGCGCTCAATATGCGGCAAAAACTCCGTAAAGAAAAATGTTTCGTATGACCAGCCCGGCATGTCGAAGTAACCGTTCCACGCGCCTTCATAGACGTTGCCGCCGGCGTTGGGCGTTACGATAATCATCTCCGCCGCTTCGCCGGACGCCATCAGCTGGTCGGCAACATCCTTCACGTGTCCGCGCTCATACCAGCCTTTGTTGGTATCCATCATGCCGTGCAGCAGGTAGAGGATGGGATACTTCCTGTCTTTATCCGTTTCATAACTCTTAGGAAGGAAGATGTTGTATTCGCGGTCGGCGTTCAGCACTTGGCTATGGATGGTTTTTGTTTCCACCTTGCTTTGCGCTCCCCAGCCGCCGAATTGCGCCGATGCTATGGAAAATGCAAACAGCGCAGGTAATAATAAGGTAATTTTTTTCATATCTGTTATTGATTGATTTCATTCATAAAATACAGTTGCTTTTGGAAAGGCAGCGGTGTAGCCTTCACTTCGTCGCCCAGCTCAATGATTTCGGGATTGTCGTTGGTAAATGCCGACCACGCGGGAAGCCCTTCACCGTTCGGGCTGCCTGTTTTGGCAAAGTTCACCCAATACGACGACATGATCTCTTCCATACGGTAATCCGTATCGGTAAACGGACGCTCCCACTTGCTTAACGTATGCAGCGCGTAAGCAAATTCCGCCGAATGGAACGCGCCGTAGTTCGGCTCGCCCGGCGGCACGCGCTTGAAATAATATAAGTAGGCTTTCGATTTGCCTGTTTCGGTTTGCAGCTTTGCCCAAGCGTAATTGTTCCACCCGAAGGTAAGCGACGACATCAGCTTTTGCGACTGTGCCGCTTCCTCATTAGTGTTAGCGGGGAACACTTCGAGAAATTTCTCCGCATTTGCACCGTAGCGCATTTTAATCATTTGCCTGAACTGTTCGGGGCTGGCAGGAGGCGCAAAGGAAACGCCGTCGTCGGCATTCCAACCCGAGATGAGCG
>JAIRLT010000084.1 GCA_031259225.1 Prevotellaceae bacterium | reverse complement strand
AATAAGTATAACAACCCACGTCCACTCTTGGCGAGGTTGCTTTTACTTATATTCGCGATATGTTGAAATTTCCTATATTCCGAAATACACACAGAATAAAAGTTAAAGCGATATATTTTAATATATCAAATTCAAAATGTCAAAGAAACATATTAACGGCGCAAATATAGAACTATTTTTTTTAATTGCAAATTTTTTTTATTTGTTTTTTTTCCGGCGTCAGCCAATTAGTCACATTAAACAATTAGTCACATTAGCACATTAATCACATTTGTTCAACTTTGTGTAATCCATTTCTTTTTCCTAATATTGCACAAAAAAAAGCGGGTATGGTCGGGACATTGGTAAATACGGCGGCGATTATTGCCGGAAGCAGCATTGGATTGGTATTTAAAAAGAACTTACCGGAAAAATACCATACTGTTTATTTCCATGCGGTGGGGTTGTTCACGTTGTTGCTGGGCGTGAAAATGGCGTTGCCTATGGAGTCGCCGCTATTAGTGGTGCTAAGTTTGGTACTGGGCGGGTTTATCGGCATGAAACTGCGGCTGGAAGAACGCGTGGAACAGCTCGGTAATTATATCAAAGCCCAAACCCGCTCAAAAAACGACCGCTTCACCGAAGGGCTTATCACCGGCTTCCTGCTTTTCTGCATGGGCTCGATGACCATCGTGGGGGCTATTGAAGAAGGTTTCGGCAAGACGTCCGGGTTGCTGCTTACCAAGTCGGTCATGGATTTTTTCTCCGCCATGATGCTTGCGGCGGGTTTGGGTATCGGCGTATTGTTTTCGTCGGTGTTGCTCTTGCTGTTTCAGGGCGGCATTACCCTGCTGGTTTCCCTCGCCGGGACGGCTGTTCCCGGAACAATCATATCCGGCATTTCGGCGGTTGGCGGCATTATCCTGATAGGATTAAGTATAAACCTGCTAAAAATAAAACGGATAGAAATCATTAACCTGTTGCCCGCTTTGCTGCTGGCGGGCTTGATGATTTGGCTGCAAATGCGTTTTTTCCCTTAAAATTTCGTTAGGTAACCGGCGGCAGGGGCGTAAATTAACTTCCCGGTAATAGCCTGTTGGAAGTAGTTTATACCTTTTGAGGAAATAATCATTTATTAACGCTGTGCAGGAAGTAGGAAACCTGTTATCTAAACCGCCGGATTATAAAAATACCGTTTACGTTCCGGCAGTACCACCGGTTTTTCCTGTTGGCGGGGGAAAGTATAAGTGATACCTCAAAATATACTGGTATACCTGTAGGGGTAAGAAGCACTCTAAAAAAAGTCCTTTGGCAAAGGCTTCACGGATAAACGAGGAACTTATTTCTATGCGGGGAGCTGTGATAAACTGCACTGTGGACGTATTCGGGGGTATTTCCGGCAGGTCGTACCCAAAGCGGGGATATACCAGCCATTCTATTTTATCCAGAAGCTGTTTAAACCCTTTCCATTTAGGTAACTGCAACCAGTTATCCGAACCGGTAATAAAGTAAAACCGGTGCTGCGGATAACGTTCCCGCAAGATACGGAGCGTATCAATGGTATAAGTAGGCGCCGGCAAGTTAAATTCAATGTCGCACACCCGGAACCGGGGAATGCGCGCCACCGCTAAACGAGCCATCTCCAACCGGTGCAACGCCGCTGCCAGTTCATGCCATGTTTTCAGCGGGTTTTGCGGCGTAACCACCAACCAGACTTCTTCCAGTTGGCAATAAGCGCTCATATAATTAGCAATAGCCAAATGCCCGATATGTATTGGGTTAAACGAACCAAAAAGCAAACCGATCTTCATACCTAAATTTTCCGCAAAGGTACGGTAAATATTTGGGTTTTTAGTATAACGCGAATTTGGGAGGTGCATTTCAAATTGTCGCATCGTCATTGTGAGGGCTTCGCCCTCACAATGACGGGCGGACGCCCCGAAGGGGCGGGATGTTGATAACCCCGTGCAAGTGCAGCGAAGCGGAACGCAGCACGGGGATGCACGATGATGCTTCCTGCACGCGCGCGGCGCACAGGCGTTCTGCTATGTACCGGCACTGCTCCGCGCGAAAGGCAGGGGGCGCATAGACCCCGGGCTGCGCCTGCGGCTTGCACGGGGTTATGCATATAACGCCCCTAACGGGGCGGACGCTTCGCGAGTGGAGAATGGAGAGTGGAAAATGGAGAATTAGGCTGGCGCGCCAGCCTAATTAGTCACATTAGCACATTAAACAATTACTCACATTAGGAACGACGATGCAACAATTTGAATTGCACTCCCTGTTTGGACAAGTTCAGCAAATCCAACATCTTTTAGTACCTTTGCAGGAAAACCATTTTTGACGCCCATGAAACGGATAACGCTTTATGTTGTTTTGCTGCTTTTTGCCGGATGCCGCTCACAGGAAACGGTCATCCGGGAGATAGATTTAAACATCACGGTGGAGCGGTTAGACCGGGAATTATATGCCATAGTACAGGACAGCGCCTACCGGCAACTCCAAGGGCTGGAAGAAAAATACGGGACGTTCTTCGACACGTTCAACGGGCAAATCCTCCGCATCGGCAATAGCCGAAATCCCTTGTACCCGGAATTGTTATTACGGTTTATGCAACACGGCGTGGTACGAAGCGCCTACGAAAAAACCGCCGAAGTTTTTCCCGACCTGACCACCTTAAACGAAGAATTGACGGGCGCTTTCAAGCATGTGAAATTTTATTTCCCGTCGTTGCCGGCGCCGCGTGTGATTGCTTACGTGTCCGGCTTCAACACGGCTATCATGCTTACCGACGAGGCGGTAGGCATCGGGTTAGACCGTTTCTTGGGAAACGGTTACGAACTTTATTCCTCCCTGGGATATGCGCACTATTTGCAGTATAATATGCGTCCGGAACGTATTGCGCCGGAATGCGTGCGGGCATGGCTGCTGGGCGCGTACCCCGAGCCCGCCGGGCAGGCGACGCTGCTGGCGACGCTGCTTTATGAAGGCAAATTATTATATGCCCTGGAAAAGTGTTTTCCCGGCGAAGCGCTGGAACGGCTGGCGGGCTTCACGCCGGAGCAGTTGCAATGGTGCGTGGACAATGAGCAACAAATGTGGCGATACTTAGTAGAACAGCAATTACTGTATAACACCCAATTCCTGACAATCCGGAAATTCACCGGGGATGCGCCGTTCACGCCGGACTTTACGCAGGCATCGCCGGGAAAAGCCGTTAATTTCACAGGTCGCTGCATTGTTAAAAGCTATATGGAACGCACCGGCTGTTCTTTTGAAGACCTGATGCAGCAACAGGACGCCCTGCAATTGTTGAAAGAGGCGCGTTATAATCCATAAGCGCTTAAAACAGGAACTTCATACATCCCTTAACTCATAACCCCTAACTCATAACTAAAAAAATGTGTTTTTTGCAGCGGAAAATTTTCAGCATCATTTCGGAAACAGCAGCGCGGCAGGGCGTACAGGCATACGTCATTGGCGGCTATGTGCGCGACTGTTTCCTGCAACGCCCGTCGAAAGACATAGATATTGTCGTACAGGGCAGCGGCATTGCCCTGGCGGAAGACATCGGGAAACAGTTACAATTGCCGGTCGTCCTGTTCAAGAACTTCGGCACCGCCATGCTGCATTTCGACCATATGGACATTGAATTTGTCGGCGCACGCAAAGAGTCCTACCGCGCCAATTCCCGCAAACCGATTGTGGAAAACGGTACCCTCGAAGACGACCAGCGCCGCCGCGATTTTACCATAAACGCCCTGGCATTTAGCCTCCAAAAAGCCGACTACGGCAAGCTGATAGACCCCTTCGGCGGCGTAAGCGACTTGCAAAAAGGATGGATACGCACCCCCCTCGAACCCGACGCCACTTACAGCGACGACCCGTTGCGCATGCTGCGCGCCATCCGTTTTGCCACGCAGTTAGGCTTCCGCATCGTGCCCGAGTCGCTGGCTTCCATAGAACGCAACCGCGAACGGATAAAAATTATTTCTATGGAACGGGTAACGGAAGAACTGCAAAAAATCATGCGCGCCGCAAAACCGTCGGTAGGATTTTTACTGCTGGACAAAACCAGGCTGCTCCCGCTGGTTTTCCCGCAGGTAGACCATTTGAAAGGCGTGAAAACGGTGGAAGGACGCGGGCACAAAGATAATTTCTACCATACCCTCCAGGTACTCGACAACGTCGCCGCCAAAAGCCATAACCTCTGGCTGCGTTGGGCGGCGCTGCTGCACGACATTGCCAAACCCGCCACCAAACACTATGACCCGGTGGCAGGATGGACATTCCACGGGCATGAATTTTTCGGCGCGAAGATGATCCCCCCCCTCTTCAAGCAAATGCGGTTGCCCCTGAATGAAAAAATGAAATATGTACAAAAACTGGTACAACTGCACCTGCGCCCGATAGTGCTGTCGCAGGAAGAGGTAACCGACTCCGCCGTGCGCCGCCTGCTCTTCGACGCCGGCAACGACATTGACGACCTAATGCTCCTCTGCGAAGCCGATATCACCTCTAAAAACGAACAGACGGTGCAGCGCCACCTCCGGAATTTCCAGTTAGTACGCGAGAAACTAATAGAAGTAGAAGAGAAAGACGCTATCCGCAATTTCCAACCGCCCATTACCGGCGAAATCATCATGGAAACCTATTGCCTGTCGCCCGGTCGCGCGGTAGGCATCCTCAAAGAACACATCAAAAACGCGATCCTGGACGGCGTCATCCGCAACGACTACCACGAAGCCTTCCGCCTGATGGAACAAAAAGCCGCAGAAATGGGATTAAAGAAGAAAGAATAA
>JAIRLT010000047.1 GCA_031259225.1 Prevotellaceae bacterium | reverse complement strand
AGTGGAGGGATCTGCTGCATTATGCACCTGCTGCTTTGCATCACCCTGCGTTTGGGAACAGGTTCCTCCACTACGCGGCTCGGACCTCGCCGCTCCGGTCGGAATGACGGCGTTGTGGGGCAGTGGGCAGTAGGCAGTGCTGGCGCGCCAGCCGACTTACGACTTATGACTTACGACTTACGACTAAAACGGTGCAAGAAAGAACCGCCGGTGTAGAAACGTACCGGCGGTTTTTCTTGAAATCTTGAAATTGTTAAATCTTTAAATTGTTCCTGCGTTAGCCTAAATCTGTAAATCCGTAAATCCGTAAATCTGTAAATCTACTTGTGCCTCGTGTTCCGTTTAATCATTGCCCATATCTATTTTTTTTTATACCTTTACGCCCTTTTATGAAGTTACGGTATTATCATATTTTTTTGCTTATGGCACTGTTTAGTGAACCGGTAATGGCGCAAAACCTACTAATCAACGATATTTCCATCACTGGTAACAGGCAATCGCGTGCATCGGTAATTTTGCGGGAGCTTGTTTTTTCCAAAGGCGATACGGTAGCTTTCCCGCAATTGCAAACAATGTTGGACGTTTCCCGGAACAATATTATCAATACTTCGCTATTCAATTACGTATATGTTACGGCTGATACGGTTTCGACCGGCACAGCCGTAAACATTAAAATCGAAGTGGAGGAACGCTGGTATATCTGGCCCGTAGTTGATTTGGTGTTTGAAGACCGCAATATCAGCACATGGATACGCAATCCCAACTGGTCGCGGTTTTCGTTCGGCGCGGGCGTAGATATTCAAAACATGCGCGGATTGAATGAAAAATTACATATTACCGCCCGCATCGGCTATCAAAGAGGCGTATCGCTTTCTTATGCCGACATTGCCCTTGACCGCGCCAAACGCCATTTATTCGGATTTTCCACATCCTACAATATGGTGCACAATACGGCATACAAAACGGAAAATAACAAACCTTTATATGTTACGACCAGCGAGAACCCGGTAAGGCAACGTTATTCGGCAGGCATTAACTACCTGTTCCGACCGGAAATTCACGAACGGCATACCGCCAACATCACGTTTGAACATACCAGTATTGATGATACGCTTCTGCTGCTTAACCGGCATTACTGGGGCGGAACCCATACCCGCCGCAACAATATCAACGTTACTTATTCGTATGCCAATGACCACCGCGACGTGTATTTTTATCCACTGGAAGGCACATTCTTTAAGATTACCGGCGCAATGGATGTTGCGCTTGACGGCAGTCTGCTGACCGCATCGGTATATCCCGAATTTGGTTTTTACAAAGCGCTTGCTACACGTTGGTTCTATGCCGGCGTATTGAACGGGAAAATGACGGTTGCCAATACCCGCGCCTATCTCGTGGAAAAAGCGTTAGGTTACGGCGCCAACTATTTACGCGGGTATGAAGATTACGTGATGGACGGTCATTATTTTGCGCTGATGAAAAACACGCTGCGCTTTTTGCTGATGCCGACCAAAGTGATAGAGATTAAATGGCTGTCGGGCTTACCGAAGTTTAACAAAATCCATTTTACACTTTATGCTAACGTATTTGCCGACTTGGGTTATATCTATAACAACCGCCCGGCGCCCGGCAACACTTTTGAAAATTCTTTCCTCTACAGCGGCGGCGCGGGATTGGATTTGGTAACCTATTACGACATCGTGATACGCGTGGATTATTCGGTAAATAAAAAGAAGGAAGGGGGAATATTTGTTACCTTGATTACGCCTTTCTTTTAAGCAAGCATAAGCAAAATATTAAATGATAAAATAGAAAACGAAGATATGTTTTACATGAACAACTGGGGTAGCGAGGATATTGATTACATTCCTATTTACCCCGAAGAAGAAGCGACTATTAAGAATAAAGATATTCCAAAACAATTAGCGCTATTGCCTTTGCGCAATGCCGTACTGTTTCCCGGAATGGTAATGCCTATTACCGTCAGCCGCGAAAAGGCTATCCGGCTTATTCGCGAAATACACACCAACGTACAAATGCTGGGCGTTATTATACAAAAAGACGCCAAAATCGACGACCCGAAAGCGGAAGACCTGCAGAAAGTCGGGACAATTGCGAAAATTTTGAAAATAATAGAAATGCCCGACGGCGCTATTACCGTCATTTTACAGGGCGTCCGGCGCTTTGAAACAGTCCGCTTTGTGGCTGATGACCCGTACTTTGTTGCTGTGATAAAAATACGCAAAACGATTGTCCCGAAACTTCCCGATAAAAATTTTGACGCGCTTATCGGCTCCATTCGCGACGCCGCATTATACATTATTAAATTGTCGCCTTACCTGCCGCAGGAAGTAGGATATGCCATAAAAAATATAGACAGCTACAGTTTTTTAATTCCCTTTATCGCCTCCAGCCTTGAATTGGAAAACGCGCTCGACAAGCAATTACTGCTCGAAGAAGATGATGTCTCGCTATGTGCTACCAAACTGTTGGCGTTGCTGAATAAACAAATCGAAGTGCTGAAAATCCGTAACGACATCCAACAAAAAGTACATACGGAAATCAGCCAGCAACAACGCGAATACTACTTGCACAACCAACTTAAAACTATCAAAGACGAGTTGGGCATCGGGAAAATGGATGACGAACTGAAAGAACTGCGCGAAAAAGCGAAAACAAAAAAATGGTCGAAAGAAATAAATGATACATTCGAAAAAGAAGTGCAAAAACTGGAACGCGCCAATCCCAATACGGCAGATTACAGTATCCAGTTCAACTATCTGCAAACGTTGATAGAATTGCCATGGAACGAATATACCAAAGATAACCTGGACTTGAAGAATGCAGAAAAAATCTTGGACGAAGACCATTTCGGCTTGGAGCAGGTGAAAGAACGTATCATCGAACACCTGGCGGTAATTAAGCTCAAAGGCGATATGAAATCGCCTATCCTGTGTTTTTTCGGTCCTCCCGGCGTAGGGAAAACATCACTGGGGAAATCCATTGCACGCGCGCTGGAACGTTCATTCGGACGCATTTCATTAGGCGGCTTGCACGACGAAGCGGAAATACGCGGACATCGCAAAACCTACATCGGCGCTATGCCCGGACGGATTATCCAAACAATAAAAAAATGCAAATCCGGCAATCCGGTAATCATGTTGGACGAAATTGACAAGGTCGGCAATGATTTTCGCGGCGACCCCTCGTCTGCATTGCTGGAGGTGCTTGACCCCGAACAAAACAACGCATTCCACGATAATTACCTGGAACTCGACTATGACTTATCGAAAGTCCTGTTCATTACCACAGCCAATAGCATTGAACGTATTCATCCCGCCCTGCGCGACCGCATGGAGATGATTAACATGAGCGGCTACCTCGTCGAAGAGAAAATACAAATCGCCCAGCGGCACTTGTTTGCAAAGCAACTGGACGCGCATGGTTTGCCGCCGCATGTGATGAATATCCCGGATAAAGTAATGGAGCTTATCATCGACCAGTATACCCATGAAGCAGGCGTGCGCGCGCTGGATAAACAACTGGCAAAAATCGCACGGTCTTATGCCAAAAAAATCGCATTCGATGAAAAAATTAAGCCAGACCTTTCTGCCGGAATGGTTACTGAAATCCTCGGCACACCAAAGTATCTAAAAGAAATGTATCAGGGAAATGAATTTCCCGGCGTCGTAACAGGATTGGCATGGACAGAAAACGGCGGCGAAATACTGTTTGTGGAAACCAGCTTAAGCAAAGGAAAAGGCACGCTCACTATCACCGGGAATTTGGGCGATGTGATGAAAGAATCAGCAATGCTTGCCTTGCAATATATCAAGGCACATGCCGGTTTATTGGAGCTCAGCGCCGAAAGATTTGACGGATGGAACGTCCATGTACACGTGCCGGAAGGCGCTATTCCAAAGGATGGACCGTCGGCAGGTATTACCATGATTACCTCCATTGCCTCGGCGTTTACGAACCGCAAGGTACGCAAAGGCATTGCCATGACCGGCGAAATAACCCTGCGCGGAAAAGTATTGCCGGTGGGCGGTATTAAAGAAAAAATATTGGCTGCCAAACGCGCTGGAATTAAAGATATCGTGCTATCGGCAGACAATGAAAAAGACATAAAATCCATAAAAGAAATTTACATCAAGGGACTAAAATTCCATTATGTAAAAACAATTGCCGAAGTGTTGGAATTTGCCCTGTTGAATGATGTGGTGATGTGATGATGTGGTATGCGAAGATGTGATGAAATTTTTAAATCTTTAAATTTTTAAATTTTACTATGGACGTAAAAATAGAAGAAAGCTGGAAGACCGCTTTGCAGGCGGAATTTGAGAAGCCTTATTTTGCGATTATTTCCGCATGTGTGCGCAATGACATGCTGGCTGGGAAAACCGTTTATCCGCCGCCGAAACTTATTTTTAATGCATTTGACAAAACGCCGTTCGACAAAGTGAAAGTAGTCATACTTGGGCAAGACCCTTACCACGGCGCAGGACAGGCGCACGGGCTGTGCTTTTCGGTGTCGCGCGGAGTGAACCCGCCACCGTCGCTGGTGAATATTTTCAAGGAAATTGAAACCGATTTGGGCATTGCGCCGCCATCGCACGGATGCTTGGAAAAATGGGCGGAACAAGGCGTCTTCCTGCTGAACGCCGCCTTGACCGTACGCAGCGGAGAGCCTATGTCGCACAGCAAAATCGGTTGGGAAACCTTTACCGATGCGGTCATCGCCACGCTGTCGCAAAAGAAGGAAGGCATTGTATTTTTGCTATGGGGCAATTTTGCCCGCAACAAAAAAATACTGATTGACGCCACCAAGCACTTTGTACTGGAAACGGCGCACCCCTCGCCGCTTTCGAGCGGGGGGTTTTTCGGATGCCGGCATTTCTCAAAAACCAATGAACTCCTGCAACAACAAGGACGGGCGCCTATCGATTGGAGCCTTTGAAGCAATAGGAAATAAACAGTATTTGTACAAAACCTTTCAACGTAAAATTTATGAAAACGGCTATTTTCCCCGGAACTTTCGACCCGTTTACTATCGGGCATTTTGATGTAGTGCAACGCGCATTGCAGATTTTCGATAAAGTAATTATTGCGACTATCGGCGATAACCAAAAAAAGAAAACGCTTTTCCCTGCCGAAACGCGCGCGGATATGATAAAACAAGCCTTACAGCCCTACACCGGCAACGTAGAAGTGGTGGTATACGATACCATGACCGTTGATTTTTGCCGGGCACATCACAGCAATTTTATTATCCGCGGTATCCGCACCATAGGCGATTACAACTTTGAAAGCATTATGGCGCAAGCCAACCAAAAGCTTTCCCCGGTTATTGATACGGTATTTTTCCCATCGCGCCCGGAACATGCGTATATTTGTTCCTCTGTCGTGCGCGACATTCTCTTGTATCATGGCGACGTGTCGGCTTTTATTCCTAAAGGAATGAAGATAGCCGCTATCTCCGGCACAAAAGAATAAACTTAGTAGTGCCGGTCGGCATTCCTTGAAATTTTGAACTTGCAGTGATAATAGATGCCTGTTAAAACCATCGCATTCATTATTTGGTGGCTTCAAAAAATATCGTACCTTTGTGTACCGTTTTGGTATACAAAATTAAAAAATTAAAGTATGGAAGTAATTGAAGTAAATGGAAGAGATTTCAGAACCCATCAGAAAACATATTTGGATCTATCCGACAAAGGTACACAAGTCGTTATACGGAGGGGGATAAACAAAAGGTATATAATAACTCCTATAAATCCGGTTGAGGACTATGACCGCTACCTTACACCGGAAATGCGCTCCCGTATAAACCAATCCCTGAAACAAGCCGCTGAAGGAAAAGTAACGAAACCAATGAACAAAGAAGAACTGTTAGCCTTTTTGGATACTTTATGAGTTACAAAATCCGCTTCACGGAACAAGCCGTAGAAGAAACCAAACGGCTGAAAAAATCAGAAACGGCTGCCTATAAAAAGCTCCGGAAATTATTAGCGGAACTTATAGAACACCCTTATACCGGAACCGGGAAACCCGAACCAATGAAATACGATTATGCCGGATGTTATTCCCGCCGGATCACTAAAAAGCATCGATTGGTATATAATATATCCGAACAAGAAATCACAGTTTTAATCCTATCAACCGCCAATCATTATGACGATAGATAAACAATGCTTATGACAATAGTAATTACTATATTTCTTATTGTTGCATCTTGTCCGCTTGTTTTAGTCATAAGTCGTAAGTCGCTACCAGCGCTCTGGCGCGCCAGCACTAACCACTAATTGGCGCCAACCTAATTCTAATTCCTAATTCCCTGCCACAGGCTAATGTGCTAATGTGATTAATGTGCTAATGTGATTAATTGGCTAACGCCGGAACAATTTAAAGATTTCAAAATTCAATAATTTCAAGATTTCAAAAAAAACCGCCGGCAAGTTTCCTTACCGGCAGTTCTTTTCTTTGTTGCACCCTTTTAGTCGTAAGTCGTAAGTCATAAGTCGTAAGTCGGCTGGCGCAGGAAGAATTTCAAAATTTAAAAATTCAAAGATTTAAGCTGGCGCGCCAGATAATTCCTAATTATTAATTCCCAATTCTTAATTCAACACAAAACCGCCGGTACATTTCTGCATCGGCGGTTCTTTCTTGCACCGTTAAATTTTTGAATTTTGAAATCTTTAAATTTTGAAATTTACGGTATAATCGCGCTCATAACCGGTCCGAAGGGACCTTTTTCGCCGGTGGTGTTTTCCCAGCGGAGGGCGAAGTAGAGGGTCTTGCCACGGTCTTCGTCGGCAAATTCGAGCGTCAGCGGCGTGTGCGTGTCAAACGACGAGTGGGTCAGGTCGCTGATATGCACTTCCTGCGGATGCTCGAATAGCGCCCAGGCTGTTTCCGCACCATGCTGACCGAAAGGCTTCGCATCACCCTGACCACTGCTGCCGTCAAAAAAGCGGATACCCACCCGGCGCAATTCCGACGTGTTGATTTCGACGGAGGGATGCGTGGTCGCTACCGGCGCGGGTGTGCGGGTGGTTTTGTGTACCGGCAAGCCGAGATTATCGCGGTCGGCGTCGGTAACCATGTGGTTGCGCGTGAGGTACTCCCCTATCGTTTGCCGCAGGCGGCTTACGAGCGATTTCTTCGCCTCATTCTTTTCCTGCACCGATGCTTTGGTGCGGGTGACCGGCGAGTCAGCGACGCTGAGTTTCTGCGCGTAGCGGTCGCGCAATGCCACTAATTCAGTGTAGACGCTTTCCGGGAAACCTATTCGCGGCAATATTGACGCCAAATAACCCAGAAAATTTACGACCCATGACAATAATGCCTGGTCGTTGGTCGGTAAAAAGTTTCGACTGTTCATAATTGTTTTTTTAATTTGTTTATATTAAGTGAATTGTTGCATGATAAGAAAGTTTGTAAGCAGGCTTACAAAGATTATTTACGTGCTTACAAAGATTATTTACATGCTTACAAAGATTATTTACATGCTTACAATGTTTGTACACATGCTTACAAAGATTATTTACATGCTTACAATGTTTGTAAGCATGCTTACAAAGATTATTTACATGCTTACAATGTTTGTAAGCATGTTCACAAAGATTATTTACATGCTTACAATCTTTGTAAACATGTTCACAAAGTTTATAAGCGGAATTAGAAAGTTCCCAAACAAGCTCAAAAACTTTCCTAACACCCCAAAAAACTTTTCCCAGTTTCTTTGGATATTTCCCCAGCGTTATTATTTGTTCATAATTCATAATTCATATTCCATTGTTCCCCCTTCGGGGGTTAGGGGGCTTCGCATAGGGTTTCTTCGTGTGGTTGTTGCACAACTAAGAATTAGCGTAAAGATAACGATAAGGACATTTATATTTAATTGATTATCATTATATTTGTATAAAAAAGTAAGGATAAAATGCAAGGACAAAAACAGT